>JACOUJ010000304.1 GCA_016177865.1 Candidatus Rokuibacteriota bacterium | reverse complement strand
TGGATACCGCGAAGAACCTGGAGGCGATGAGTCCGGACATCGTCGTGATCCGCCACCCCCACGCGGGGGCGGCGCACCTCCTGGCCCGATCTCTCCGTTGCTCAGTCATTAACGCGGGGGATGGCGCCCATGAGCACCCCACCCAGGCCCTCCTCGATCTCCTCACGATCCGGGAAAAGAAAGGGCACCTCGAAGGGCTCAAGGCCGTCATTGTGGGGGACATCGCCCGAAGTCGGGTCGCCCGTTCCAACATCTGGGGGATGCGCAAGCTCGGGATGACGGTGACCGTGGCCGGGCCACCGACGCTGATCCCACCGCATGTGGGAGAGTTGGGAGTCAAAGTCGCCTATACCCTTGAGGAGGCGATCCGCGATGCCGATATCATCATGATGCTGCGCCTCCAGCACGAGCGGATGACCGGTGCCCTCCTGCCGTCACTCAGGGAGTACTCGCGCCTGTGGGGGCTCACCCTCGAAAAGCTTCGCGAGGCGCGGGATGATGTGCTGATCATGCACCCGGGACCGGTCAATCGCGGAATCGAGATGAGCCCGGAGGTGGCCGACGGCCCTTACTCCGTGATTCTGGAACAGGTGACAAACGGCGTCGCGGTGCGGATGGCGCTCCTCTACCTCATGGCGGGAGGAAAAGGACAGTGAACCTTCTCGTTCGGGGGGGTCGTCTCGTGGATCCCGCGAACGCGCTGGATGGCGTTCTGGACTGCCTGGTCCTTGGGGGAAAGGTCGCCGAAGTCGGACGCGGGCTCACGGCGCCCGAAGGGACCCCGATCGTGGATGCCACGGGGAAGGTGGTGGCGCCAGGCTTTATCGACATGCACGTTCATTTGAGGGAGCCCGGATACGAATACAAGGAGACGATCGCGACGGGGACTCGAGCCGCCGCTCTGGGCGGCTTCACCCGGGTCGCCTGCATGGCCAACACCGAGCCGGTGAATGATAACCGGGCCGTGACGGACTACATCCTGGCCAAGGCGCGTCAGGACGGATGGGTGCATGTGCATCCAGTTGGGGCCGTGACTCGGGGGCTCAAAGGGGAGGCCTTGGCCGAGCTTGGTGAGCTAGCCGAGGCGGGATGCGTGGCCTATTCCGACGACGGCCATCCCGTGATGAACGCGGGACTCCTTCGCCGCGCGCTGGAGTATGTCCAACCGTTCGGCCTCCCCATCATCTCTCACGCCGAGGACGCGACCCTGATGGCCGGCGGTGTGATCCATGAGGGGGTGGTCTCCACTGAGCTGGGCCTGCGGGCGATCCCATCGGCGGCGGAAGAGGTCATGGTGGCCCGAGACATCGCCCTCGCCGAGCTGACCGGGAGTCCGGTCCACATCGCCCACGTTTCGACCGCCGGGGCCGTTCGGCTCATCCGCAGCGCGAAGAGCCGGGGGCTTCGAGTCACCTCCGAAGTCACACCGCACCATCTCCTCCTGACCGAGGAGGCGGTCCGCTCCTTCGATACGAATACCAAGATGAATCCGCCGCTTCGGAGCAAGGCCGATCGGGAGGCCCTCCAGGAGGCCGTCGCGGATGGGACACTGGACGCTGTGGCCACGGACCACGCCCCGCATGCGCCCGCTGAAAAGGAGATTGAATACGACCTGGCTGCCTTCGGGATCGTGGGGCTCGAGACCGCGGTCCCGCTGCTTCTGCATCACTTCGTCCATGGCGGCCTGCTCGACCTCGGGACGCTCATCACCCGCTTCACGGTGGGGCCGGCGCGGATCCTCAATCTTCCCGGAGGCCATCTTGGAAAAGGCGCCGACGGTGATCTCGTCATCCTCGATCTGGATCAGGAACGCGAGGTGGACACAGCGAGTTTTGCCTCAAAGGGTCGAAACAGCCCGTTTGGCGGCTGGAAGCTCCGTGGCTTCGTCTGGATGACCGTCGTTGGCGGCCGGGTCATCCAGCAGAAAGGAATCCTCAGGGGAGGGGGGCGATGAAGCGGGCGCTCCTCGCCCTGGCCGACGGCCGGGTCTTTGAGGGGGTTACTCTTGGCGCTCAGGGGGAGGCCACGGGAGAGGTCGTCTTCAACACCGCTATGACCGGCTACCAGGAGATCCTGACCGATCCTTCCTACAAGGGGCAGCTCGTTACGATGACCTACCCCCTGATTGGCAACTATGGGATCAACGATGAGGACGTGGAGTCAACCCGCCCCTGGGTGGAAGGGTTCATCGTCAAGGAGGCTTCTTCGGTTCCCTCGAGTTGGCGGGCCCGCACGGCGCTCGATGAGTACCTCAAGCGTTACGGCATCGTGGGGATCCAAGGGGTGGACACCCGCGCCCTGACCCGTCACCTCCGCGACCATGGGGCCCAGGAGGGGGTCATCTCGAGTATTGGGTCGGACCCCGCCACCCTTGTCGCAAAGGCCCAAGCTTCTCCCGGCCTGATCGGGCGCGACCTTGTCAAGGAAGTGACCTGCGCTGAACCCTTCGAATGGGAGGAAGGCGTCTGGGACCGGACCCGTGGCTACCGAACTCCCGGAGCGCCCCGCCTTTCCGTGGTGGCCTTCGATTCTGGGATCAAGCGGAACATCTTACGCCAGCTCAGGACTCTGGGCTGCAAGGTCACCGTCATCCCCGCCACGGCCTCGGCTTCAGACGTGTTGGCGTTGAAGCCGGATGGCATCTTCTTAAGCAACGGGCCGGGGGACCCTGAGGGGGTGCCTTATCTGATCGCGACCGTGCGCGACCTCATGGGCAAAAGACCCATCTTCGGGATCTGCCTCGGCCATCAAATCCTGGGGCTGGCCCTCGGCGGCCGGACTTACAAGCTGAAATTCGGCCACCACGGCGCCAATCATCCGGTGAAGGAATTGGCCACGGGCCGGGTGGAGATCACCTCCCAGAATCATGGGTTTGCCGTGGACATGGCCTCCCTTGAAGGCCAAGGGATCGAGCTCACCCACGTCAATCTCAATGACGGGACCGCCGAAGGACTGCGTCACCGGGAGTTGCCGGTTTTCTCGGTCCAGTACCATCCGGAGGCGTCTCCCGGCCCCCACGACTCGCATTACCTCTTTCACCGGTTCGTGGCCCTGATGGAGCAAGCGGGAGCTTTGCAGGACGAGGAATCACTGAGAAAGGGGGGATAGAATGCCACGTTACTTTGTCTCCTACCGAAAGATCGACGAAGGCGTCGCTGCCACCGACAAGCCTGAATGGGCGAGCTTCAGCGTGGAGAGTGAAAGCTCTCTGGAGGCCCACGCGGTCCGGGAGCGAGTCGAGAAGCGCCTCGACCTTTTCGGGGAACGGCTCTATGGAAGCGGCGAGGTCCTCTGGCTTGGCAAGGAGCCGCTGGACGAATTTTTGATGAAGCGCGAACAACTGCCGTTGGATGCCTCGATCATCTACGGCCTCATCGAGGAGCGCTGAAGCTCCCAACTAGACATGCCCAAGCGGACTGATCTGCAAAAGATACTTATCATCGGCTCCGGCCCGATCGTCATCGGGCAGGCGTGTGAGTTTGACTACTCGGGGACCCAAGCGGTCAAGGCCCTCCGGGAGGAGGGCTTCGAGATCGTCCTCATCAACTCGAATCCCGCCACGATCATGACCGATCCCGAGATGGCGGATCGGACCTATATCGAGCCCCTGACCCCCGAGTTTGTGGCCAAGGTCATCGC
>JACOUJ010000303.1 GCA_016177865.1 Candidatus Rokuibacteriota bacterium | reverse complement strand
GGCCCGTTTCGGGCGCGTCATCGCGGCTCTCTCCCCGGGCACGGTCACTTCCGGACCTCGCTCGAGACCCCCAGCTCCTCGAGCGCCGACGCAAAGGCCGCGACCACCCCCTTCATGTCCTCGGGCGTGAGCGTCCCCATGTTGGCGACCCGGAACGCGTAGGTCCGGATCTCGCCCTGCCCGGCGTAAATGATGTATCCACGCCGCTTCATCGCGTCGTGGAGCGGGTCGTACGCCAGCCCGGGCAGGAGCCGGAACGTCGTGAGAATGTTCGAGCGCGCGCCCTCGGGCACCAGGACCTCGAACCCGAGCGCCGCCATCCCGCGCCGCAGGACGCGGGCGTTTTCGGCGTACCGCGCGAGGCGCGCGGCCACGCCCTCGGCCTCGAGCTCGACGAGCGCCTGTCGCATGGCGTGCAGGACCTGCACGGCCGGGGTGAACGGCGTGTCATCCCGCGCCTGTGCGGCCCAATGGGTGTAGAGGTCCAGATAGACGCTCCGGGGAGGCCGGCCCTTCAGCGCCTCGATCGCGCTCCGGCGCGCCAGGACGAACGAGACCCCCGGAATCGCCTGGAGGCACTTGTTGGGGCTCGCCGCCACGAAGTCGAGCCCGTCCTGCGCGATCTCCAGCGGCTCCCCGAAGAGCGAGCTCACCGCGTCCACCACGACGCGACGACCGAGCTCGGCCGCCACGCGGGCCACCTCGGGTAGGGGGTTCAGGAGGCCCGTGGTGGTCTCGTGATGGACGAGCGCCACGTGGCTCACCTCTGGGTGGGCCCGGAGCGCAGCCTCTACATCCGCCGGATCGACCGGGGTCACCGCGTCGTACGCGAGCACCTCCGCCGGGATCCCGTGCGCCCGCGCGATCCGCACCATCCGGTCGCCGTAGACGCCGTTGTTCACCACCAGCACCGACCGCCCCTCGGGAACCGCGGCGCAGATCGCCGCCTCGACGGCCGCCGTCCCGGACCCGGTGAAGAGCACGGCCGTGAACTCGTCCCCTCCACCTGCGAGTCGCACCAGGCGTTCCCGGCACTCCCGCATCACCGAGAAGAACTCCGGCTCCCGGTGACAGAGATCCGGGGTTAGGAGGGCCCGGCGAACGGTGGGCGTCGTGTTTGCCGGCCCTGGGTTGAGCAGAACCCATTCAGTCTGACGCACTCGAGTCAGCCTCCTCGGGTCAGACCTGGGTGCCCATCATGCCCGCACTCGCGTACCGGCCGGGTCGTCCAGCGCCGCCGCCTGGACCTCGGCTGGAACCATCTGCCCAAACGAGTCGATCTGAAGCCTCGTGCCAGGGTTCACCAACTCCAGCGGCAGGTACGCCAGGGCGATATTTTTCCCCATGGTATACCCGTAGCCTGCGCTCCGCAAGCGACTCACCGCCTTCCCGTCGGCGATCACTGCCCGCCGCCGTAAAGCACGCACGTGTCGCCCTCGAGCGTGATTGGCACCAGTTTCCTGGTCAGCCCCTTTATCCGCAAGAGCGCCTCCCGAGCGATGAAGTCGCCTTTGTTCAGCTTCACGCAGAACCCGAGGTTCGCCTCCAGCGGATTATCGAGCCGCTGGTAAGTTCCCCTTTCTCGACCAGCACCACGTCCCTGAGCCCGTACGTCGCCAGATGATATGCGATACTGCAGCCGATGACCCCGCCGCCGATGATCACGACTCGCGCCTGATCCCGCATCGAAGGTGTCGCTGTCACTTTGGGGGCCGACGTCAGCGACCAGTCCTCACAAGCGGTGTTCACGTTCTTGATCTGCGTGGAGCTTAGAAGCCCGTCGAGGCACTTCTCGCGATCGCTTCTGCTCTGCTTCCACCCGCCATAGATCGAGGCCTTGCATGCTGGTCATCTCGATTCGCGCAAGTGGGTGGTAGTCAGCCGATCAGACCGCCTGCCCGGGCAGCTCGCCCCGTCTCAGACGTGGTTCGATCTGTCCGAAAACGATGTCCGGAAGGTAGCGGATAGAGGGGATGAGGAAGTCCGGCTTGGCGGCCGCGAGCCTTGCATAGTCGTCGTTTCCAGTGGCGTAAATCCCGACCGTCCAGGCGCCTGCGTTGTTCCCCTCCCAAATTCCCGCGGCAACATCGTCAGCCTTAACCACTGCCGCCGGCGGGTATACCTCAGCCTTGGCCATGCAATCGAAAACTAAAAACGGGGTCGGGCGTCCGGGCACCCCCTCAGAGTCTGCAGTAACGTCAAAGACGATCTGATAGTCTTCGGCAAGGCTCTTATACACGGCATTGGCGGCCTCGACGGGGTAGCCAGTGTCGCAGCCAATCAAAATCCCAGCCTCCCGGAGGTAGTCAACAGCTTCCTTCGCGCGATCTATTGGGCGAACCAACTCCTTACTCGTCGCGACCTCCACCGCGATGGGGCGAAATTCGGCAAACATTTCCTCGAGATCGTTGTGGTTCCAGTCGCGCCGGTAGGCCTGCCGGAATTGAGCGGCGACCGTCTCGTCTAGGAGGAGTTTCCGGAGGTGCTCCTTCTTAAAGACTCCCATCGGCTTTCTGAGCGTGGCCCAGTCGACGCGAATGCTGCGCTTCGCCAACACCCTTTCGAACGAGATGACGGGCGACTTTACCCCCTTCAGATCGTCGTTCGGATAAAGGTGTCGCAAATCCTGCGGTCCATCGCAGATGGTGCCAGCCAAATCAACGACCACGAGCCTGATCCTCCCCGCGTATCTCATCTGGCTTCCCCCCATTAGAATCCTTATGGCTAAATCCTCTTAGCCCCTTTACTTTCGGCCGTCAATCCGCTAAAATTTTTATTGGAATATAAAAAATTCTTATCGATAACTTCCTCCGGGTGGGTATTCGGCATGAACCTCAAGCAGCTACAGGTTTTCCAGGAAGTGGCTAAATGCGGGAGCTTCACGGCGGCCGCCCGAACGCTTGGCGTGTCTCAGCCGGCGGTCTCCATGCAGGTCAAAGCCTTCCAGGACTCACTCGGCATAACCCTCTATCGGACCGACGGAAAGCATCTGGTGTTGACGGAAGCAGGCCGCCTGCTGGCAGACTATGCAGACCGAATCTTTCAACTGGCGACCGAGGCCGAGCGGCAATTAGCCGCGCTTCGCGATCTCCAGTCAGACAATCTCCGAATCAGCACCACTAAAACGATCGCCACAGATCGCCACATACTTTCTGCCCCGCATAATGGGTGCGTTCAAATCCCTTCATCGGGGAGTGAGTATCCGGCTCGGGATGGGGACAACGGGATGGGCCATCGCCGCCGTGCTTACGCACGCGAGTGATCTCGGTCTCGTTGTGAACTCCCCTGAAAGTAACGAACTTGTACGAATAACCATCTTCGAAGACCCGCTCGTGTTGATCGTGCCACCATCACACCCATGGGCGCGACGGAAATCCGCACACCCCCTCGACATGGCGACCGAGACACTGATCCTGCGAGAAAAGGGGTCGAAGACCCGTGAGGCCACGGAGGCCGCGATTAGGGATCGAGGGCTTGGAGTCGGTCAGATAATGGAGCTCGCTGACCCAGAAGCCATTAAGAGCGCTGTGAGAGCGGGTCTTGGAGTTTCTATAATTTCGACCATCGCGGTGCAGGAAGAAGTCAGAGCAGGTACGCTCGTGGCAGCTTCCTTCCTTGGTGGCAGCGTGCGACTCCGGTTCGAAGCGATTCACAGATAAAGATGTCCATTCGCCTGTCATGGATGCCTTTCTCAAAGCCCTTGCTCCCCAAGTGAGTAGCTGACGCAGCTTTGCAGGGCGCGCATCGAGGTTGGACCGGCAAATCGTGGACATGCGCACCCGCACCAAAAGCTCACCCGGCCTGGGCTTCACGAGCGGGTACTCGCGGAGCGCGAAGCGCCGACCCCGTCCCTCGAAGACCGCGGCTCGTCCCGTGCGGTTCATCTCCTGTGCCTGCGCGGGGGGCCACTCACCATGCGACGTTCACGTTCTTGACCTGCGTGTAGCTCAGCAGTTCGTCCAGGCACTCTTCGCGGCCGATCCCGCTCTGCTTCCAGCCGCCATACGGCGCGCCCAGGAAGTGACCCACCGAGTTGACCCAGACGAACCCCGCCTCGACCCGCTCGGCCGTGAGATGGGCCAGCCGGAGATCGTTCGTCACGATCGCGGCGGTGAGACCGTAGATGACCCCGTTCACGTCTTCCAGCATCCGCTCGTAGTCGGACCAGGCGAACACCGACATGACCGGGCCGAAGATCTCCTCGCGGGCGATCCGCATCGCCGGACGGACGTTGTCGAAGACCGTGGGGGCGATGAAAAAGCCGCGTTCGAATTGCCTGCCCCGCGGCCGGCCGCCACCCGTGAGGAGCGTAGCGCCCTCCCGCTTTCCTAAGTCGATGTACACGATGACCCGGTCGAACTGCTCCTGGGAGACGACCGGTCCCATCTCCGTCTCCTCCACCCAAGGCATCCCCACCTTCACCGCCTCGGCCACCTCGACGAGACCCTTGACGACCTGATCGTGCAGGCTCTCGTGGACGAAAACGCGCGAGGTCGAGCTGCACGACTGCCCCTGCCGGTTCAGGTTCATCCCCCGGATAATCGCGCTCACCGCGCGATCCACGTCGGCGTCGGGGAAGACAATGACCGGGTTCTTGCCGCCCAGTTCCAGCGACACCGTCTTGATGCCGGCCGCCGCCTCCCGGGCCACGATCCGCCCGGTCTCCACGGAGCCGATGAAGGCGATCCGGCGGACGTCTCGATGCCGGACGAGCGCCGAGCCCGCCACCGCGTCGCCCGTGACGACGTTCACGACGCCCGGCGGGAACAGACCGTCACAGAGCTCGGCGAAGCGCAGGCTGGAGAGCGGCGCCTGCTCCGGCGGCTTGATCACGACGCTGTTACCAGCGATCAGGGGCGCCGCCGCCTTCTCCGCGCAGAAGCGGAAGGGGTGGTTGAAGGGGTTGATCTTCGCGACGACGCCGAACGGCTGGCGCAGCGTGTAGTTGAGCCGGTTCGGCCCTGTGTCGATCGTCTCGCCCTTCATCTCGCGGGCCAGACCGGCAAAGTATCTGAGGCTAGTGACGGCGGCGTGCACGTCGTGCCGCATCCCCTTGATCGTGTTCCCCGAGTCGCAGGCGTCCATCAGCGCCAGCTCCTCGGCGTGCTCCTCGATCCGGTGGGCCAGGGTGCGCACCCGCCCTGCCCGCTCCCACGGAGTGAGCTTGCGCCACTCGGCGAACCCCTGCTTCGCGGCCTCGACGGCCTGATTCACTTGCTCCTCGCCCGCCCACGGGACCTCAGCGAGCGGCTCCAGGGTCGCCGGGTTCACGCTCACGAAGCTCTTCCCCGGCGCGCCCGGAACCCACTCGCCGCCGATGTAGAGGCCCTTGGGAGTGTACGCGATCTCTTTCGTGCTCATGGCCTCTGCCTCTTCACGGCCGGCGCCGCTCCGCCGGGAACGCCCGATCCGGCGGCCCGTCGTAGAACTCCGGTCGCTGGAGCTCCAGATCCAGGGGCTGCGTGATCTCCGACCGCCCGGAGGCCCGCCAGCCGCGCTCCCGCGTCATCTCCTCGTAGACGTGGGCCACCAGGCTCACGCAGCGCGCAACCAGCATGACTCCTTTCGCCAGCTCCGGCTCGAACCCCATGTCGGAGAGGAGCGCCCCCGAGACCCCCACCGCGTTCAGCCAGACACGCCTGCCCATGTGGCGCTCGGTGGCGTCCTCCATCGCGAGGGCCAGCGCCAGGTGCGGGCCCGCGACACCGAGCTTCTGGCCCACCTCGATGAGCCGGGCGGAGCGCGGGTCCCGGATGTGCTGGGGGTGGTGGAAGCCCGGCAGGCGCTTCTTCTGCTCCCGCGCTTCCCGCACCAGGATCTCCGCCATCTCCTCGAGGCTCCGCCCCTCGGTGCGCGCGCGGGCCACGCCCTGCTGGAAGAGTGCGGCCGGCCGGTCGAACGTCCCGTGGAGATCGCCGATCGCCAGCAGCCCACCGGCCACGCCGGCGTGGAGCGGCACACCGCCTGAGGCCACCATGCGCGCCGCGGCCGACGAGGGCGAAAAGGCGTGCTCGGCCATGCACACCATGATCGCGTTCAGCATCTTGCCGTGCGCGTCGGAGGGCAGTTCCCCGCGCCAGACCAGGTAGGCCATCTCGCCCAGGTCCAGGCTCCCGGTGAGGTCATTCAGGTCATAGCCCCGGATCACGATCTTCGGGCGCGTCTTGTAGGCGATGCCCGTGCGCCAGTGAAATGGCTCCTTCTGCCTGGTCTCAGCCATGAGCTCCTCCGTCGGGTCGTCAGCGGCGCTCGAGGTACACTCCGTCCGGATCAACCTCCTCGCGGAGGACCCGGAGCTGCTCGCCGTTCGGCGGCTCCACGACGCACAGGGGGGTGGCGACGCCGAGCTCGAACCCCGTGTTCTCCCGGACCTGCTCCACCTGGACGCCGGGCATGAGTCGCGCGATGCGGAGCTGGCCAGTGGCGGGGTCGATCTCGAGGACCGCCAGGTCCGTGACCACCGTGATGCTCGGATGGGTGACCTTCAGGCCGGCCTTCTGGCGCGCGTCTGGACCGTGGAGGTAGCCGGGGCTCGTGATGTAGTCGCAGGTGGGGGGAAACCGGCGCTTCTCGTGCATCGTGATGATGACCAGGCGC
>JACOUJ010000274.1 GCA_016177865.1 Candidatus Rokuibacteriota bacterium | reverse complement strand
GCGGCCTTGATCGCCTTCTCGGTAATCTCGTTGAAGAGGACCCGGTAGACCTGATCTTTCTTGACCGGGAGTTCCTGAGCCAGATGCCAACCGATGGCCTCCCCTTCCCGATCCGGATCGGTCGCCACGTAGACCCGCTCGACCTTCTCCGCGGCCTTCTTCAACTCCTGAAGCACCTTCGACTTCGCTCTCAGGATCACGTACTGCGGCTTGAAGTTTTTCTCGACGTCCACACCGAGCTTCGACGGTGGGAGGTCGCGGACGTGGCCGAGGGAGGCCTTCACCACGTAGTGCGGAGCCAAATATTTCTTGATCGTCTTGACCTTGGTGGGCGACTCCACCACGACCAAGGTCTTCCCCGTCGCCGCGCGTTTAGCCATGACTCACCTTGACATATCGCTGCCCGGGGAGCTGGCGCACCAGTCCCCGTAGTTCTAAGTCCAAGAGAAGGGCGCTCGCCTGAGCCGGGGTCAGGCGACCCTCACGGATCACGTGGTCAATCACCACCGGATCGTCGCTCAAGAGGGCCAAGAGACGGTCTGTTTCGGGATCGCCGCTGGCGGCTTCCGGGACGGGGGTCTCCACGTCTGTCCGGATGAGTCGGCGGAAAGACGGAGGGAGCTCCTCGATGACATCTCGCCAATCACGAACAAGTTTAGCCCCGTCTTGGATCAGGTGGTTCGTCCCCTGACTGACGGTGGACGAGACGTTGCCCGGGACCGCGAAAACCTCCCGCCCCAGCTCCCCCGCGAACCTCGCGGTGATCAGAGATCCACTCTTTTCGGCCGCCTCGACCACCACGGTCCCCAGCGTCATGCCCGCGATGGTCCGATTCCGGACGGGGAAATACTCCGCGAGGGGAGGCGTTCCCAGGGGATACTGAGAGATGATCGCCCCCTTCAGCTCGACTTCTTTCATCAGCGCACCGTTCTCCTTTGGATAGACGATGTCCGCCCCGCACCCCAGGACGGCAATGGTTCGTCCACCCGCGGCCAGGGCACCCCGGTGGGCCGCGGTGTCCACGCCTCGGGCGAAGCCACTCACCACCGTCACGCCACGTCGGGCCAGATCGCCGGACAATCGCTCGGTGGTCATGACCCCGTAGGGCGTGGGATGACGGGAGCCCACCACCGCCACCGCCAGGGCGTCGTCCTTCCTGAGCGTCCCCCGAATAAAGAGATACGGCGGCGGCGAAACAATCGTCTTCAGGAGCGGGGGATACTCCGGATCCGTCGAGAGGATGAGACTCGTCCCGACACCTTTGGCTCGCGCCTGTTGATCCCGAATTGCGCGATGACGATCAAAGCGCTGGATCGCCTGCATCACGGAGACCTCGACCCCCTCAACGCGGCCGGGCTCCTCGAAGACACGGCGCGGGCTTCCGAATCGCGTCGCCAAATGGACGAGCCGGCCCGGTCCGACGCCGGGCGCGAGATCCAGGGCGACCCAGTCCCACCGTTCGTCTTTCTCAATCATGGCTCACCGTCAAAAAATCGCGGGTTCCCCGGAGGCCAGGGCTCTTACCGGCCCTGCGTGGGGGGAGCGGTCGGCGCCCGGCCCCCGAGGGCGGTTCTGGCCTCTCTGGCGGCGTCGCTCTCTGGGTAGTCTCGGACGAGGCGCTGCCATGCTTCAACCGCCCGGGCTGGATTTCGGAGGGCTCGATGTGAGAGACCGATCTTGAGGAGAGCGTCAGGGACTCTGTTTCCTTCCGAATAGCGATCCACCACTTTCTGAAATTCCACCAAGGCTTGGCGGTAGTCCCTCTGGGAGTAATATGCCTCCCCGATCCAATACTGCGCCTCCATGGCGAGGGGATGCGTCAGAAACTTCATCGCAAATTCATGAAACTCGAGAATGGCCTGCCCGAATTCCCCCTTCCGGTAGTGTCCCACAGCGGAATTGTAAAGCTCCTCCGGAGTTGTGGGCGAGGCCGGCAGTTTCTCCTTCTGCGTCTCCACGGCGTCGGGCGGAGACCTGAGCTTGGACACCTGAGTGGAGAGCTGGGTCATGGCTTCTCGCATCTCTCGGAGCGCGGTCTCCATCTCCCGGATGCGGATTTCCATCGTGGCGACATGGCGAGGGAGGTCGTCTCTGTCTTGAGCGACCCGGCCTCAGCCTTGAGGGTCGTTGTCCCTTCCTGAAGCGCGCGGACTGACCCCCGGCTCGCGCAACTCGCACAACCGAGGAGAATCGCCACGAGGGCCGGACCAAGCGCGACGCGTCGATACATCATGTGAGAAACATCCCTGCGGTAGACCAGCGGGTGAATGGCAAAGTACCACCCGCCCTTTCGCCTGTCAAGTTTTAGCAGGCTGTTGAAAAAAGCCCATAGACGCGGCTGGCTATCGACGGATCCCGGGGCGGTCGGGGGACAGCCTGCGCTCGAGACGTTGACTCAGGCGGGACATCGAGAAGGCAGACCCCCAATAGACAACCGCGATAAAGAGGTACAGCTCGAACGGTCGGATCTCACGGTTGTTGACGATCTGGGCGGCCTTGGTGAGATCCACGTACCCGATGATGGAGGCCAGTGAGGTATCTTTGAACAGGACGATGAACTGAGTCAGCAGAGCCGGGAGCATGTTCCTCAGGGCCTGCGGCAACACCACATGGCGCATGGCTTGGGCCGGGGTGAGCCCCGTGGCCGTCGCGGCCTCGACCTGCCCCCTCGGCACTGATTGAATTCCTGCTCTGACGATCTCCCCCAGATACGCGGCCTCGAAGATGACGAACGCGATCAGCGCGGCCCCGTACTCAGGGAGCGGAACGCGGAGCAGGATCGGGATAATGAACCAGAACCAGAAGATCACCATGACGAGCGGGACTCCCCGAAAGAACTCCACGTAGGCCGTCGCGGGCATCCTAATCAAAGGAGATCGGGCCAGCCGGCCCAATCCGATGATGATCCCCAGGGCGAAGCCCAGGACGATCGCAGGGATCGCCAACCTGAGCGTCCCGCCGGCAAAATTCCCGAAGCCGAGAAAACCCTGAACGATCAGAAACTGGAAATTTTTGAGAATGACGCCGAAGTCCATGTCTGGCCATACGCTGGAAGACGCACTCGCATGAGTTGCGCAGTGTCGGGGCGAGAAGCGAGCAGCCCAAGGCCCGAGGGAGGAGGGCACCGGAGGTGTACGACCAAGCCCGCCTGCGGCGGGACTCGGTG
>JACOUJ010000021.1 GCA_016177865.1 Candidatus Rokuibacteriota bacterium | reverse complement strand
AGATCATCGCCCTCGTGGAAGCGGCGGAGGGTCAGCTCGACAGGCATCTCGAAGGTCACCGTCTCCGGGTCGCAGTCGGTCAGCTGAGTGTAAAAGCGCCCCCCTCCTTCCAGATCCGCAGCCACCATGATGGTCGGCGGGTCCGGGGACGGGACGAGGTGATCCTTGGTGAAGGTGAAGACCTTCCCCCGCCTCGAGAGCTTCTGCTCCGCAAAGCGGCGGGAGGAGCACTTCCAGCAGACGTGGCGCACCGGGTACTGGACGGCTCCGCAGTCGAGGCAGCGCTGGCCGTAGAGACGGAGGGTCTCGCGCTCCTCCCGCATTTGGATGGGGAGGGCGGTGTAGGCCTTGATCTCCTCCGTCTTGACGTGACCGCGGAACTGAAGGAAACGCCCATAGTGGGTGAGCGGCCTCCCTGCCCCGAGCCAGGGCGTCACGCCTCGCGTGAAGGCACGTCGCTCGATCTCTCCCGTGGCTTGAAACAGGAGCGCCTCAGCCCCGGAGCCATACCCGACCACCAGGATTCGATCCCCGGGCTTGGCCCCTTCCAGGGCGCGGGCCAGGGCGAGAAGGGGCGACGCCGTCCCGGTGTTGCCCACCTTGGCGAGAAGCTCTTCGTGGGAGACGGCCTCCGCGGGAAATCCGAGGGGTTTCTGCATCGCCTGGGCGGTTCGGAGGTCAGGGGCATACACCGCGACGCGGGCGATGTCGTGACGCGTGAGCTTGGTCTTGGCGAGGAGCCCGTCAATGGCCTCAGGGATGAAGCGTTCGTAGCCATAAGCCCGAACGAACGGAAGGTCCCCCATCGTGAGGTAGCGATCGTTTTCCCGCCGCCACACGTCAGTGAACTCCTGCGTGATGGTGTAGGCGCCCTCGAAGGCGGCGATGACGCCTTCCTCTCCCACGAGAAAGGCCGCAGCGCCATCGCCGAGGAGAGGCTCCAGTTCCGTCCCGGGGGCCACGCTTCGGATATCCGCGGCGGCGACCAGCGCCTCCCGCGCCGAGCCCGACCGCACCGCGTCCAACGCCAGGCGGAGCGCGGTTGTCCCGGCCCGGAGCGATCCGCCGAGGTCAGCGACCCCGACTTCTTTTCGGAGGTCAGCCGCCGCCGCTAACAGGGCGGCGCTGGACTTCTCCGCATACGGCGGGGTGGTCGAGGCGAGGTAGCACGCCTCGACCCGACCGGAGTCGCGCCCTTCCAAGGCCCCGAGCGCTGCCTCCACCGCCATGGTGAGGCTATCTTCGTCAAAGTTGGCTACGGCCCGTTCCCCTCCGCGCACGCTCCCCCCCCAGGCCGCAGCGAGAGTCTTCCCTGAGAGTCGGTAACGAGGGAGGTAGGCCCCAAAGCTCACGATCCCGATGGCGCGCTGGTTCATTTTCCTCCGAAAATTCTTACCTTGAACCGCCGGGGAATGAAGGCCGCGATCGTGGCCGCGGTCTTGGCGCTTCGCTCGAGTGTCTCGGGCTCCCCGGGCCAGTGGTCGAAAAGGATCTTCCGATCCACGCTCCCAAAGAGCCCGTCCAGGACCACGGCAACGACCACGAGATCGTCCAGGTATCCTACGAGGGGGATGAAGTCGGGCAGGATATCTATGGGACTGGCCAAGTAGGCCGCGGCCCCTAGTAGGACCAACTTACTGGCCACGGGAACCCGAGGATCTCGGATCAAGCGGCCGATGAGCAGGACCAGGTTGGGGAGGAGCATGAGCAGTTCCCGCCATCCACTCTTCATCGGAGAGCATCGGCGACCACGGCCGCCCCCGCCCCCGCAGCAGAAGCCCTTCTCTTTGTGGAGGTGCATCTCCACAAGATCCTTCTGACAGAGGCTGCGCAGCACGCCACGAGGCGCGCTGTAGATATCGTTGTAGCGGCCCAGGTAGCAAGGGTCGTGGTACGAGACGGCCCGGGTCAGCTCCCGACGAACGCGAAGCCTGCCCGCCCGGATCAACTGGTCAATCAACTGGGTGTGGTGAATCACCCGGAATTCCGCGCCGAACTGGGGATACTCGTTTGTCATGGTGTTGAAGCAGTGAGGGCAGGCCGTGACGATCGTCTGGAAGCGATACTTCCGAAGAGTCTCGATGTTCCCTTGGGCCAGCATCTGGAAGAGGTACTCATTCCCAACGCGCCGGGCCGGCTCCCCGGTGCAGCGCTCCTCATTCCCCAGAATCGCGAAGTCCACGCCGGCCGCCTGGAGTATTCTGACGATCGCCCGCGCCACCTTCCGATTGCGCTGATCGAAGCTCCCATAGCACCCCACCCAGTAGAGGTACTCGGCCTCCGCCGCGCCCATCAACTTCACGCCGAGGTCGGCCGCCCAGTCGGCCCGGGTGGAGGCGGAGAGCTGCCACGGGTTGCCGTTCTGCTCCAGATTGCGGAACGTCGGCTTCAGCTCCTCCGGGAAGCGCGACTCGGACAGGACAAGGTGGCGGCGCATGTCGATGATCTTGGGGACGTGCTCGATGAAGACCGGGCAGGCCTGGACGCACGCGAGACACGTCGTGCAGGCCCAGAGCACGTTGTCGGTGATGACCTGGCCCACCATGGCCTTCCCGTCGCCCCCGTTCCCGCCGAGGAGGCT
>JACOUJ010000273.1 GCA_016177865.1 Candidatus Rokuibacteriota bacterium | reverse complement strand
GCTCCGATAGGGTTGCCCCTGGCAGGCGTGCGAGCCGCTCGGCCATCTCCCGAGCAGCCGTCAGCGCATGCCCCGTGGGCACGACTTGATGCAGGAGCCCGATGCGAGCCGCCTCGTCCGCGCCGATCGGATCGCCGAAAAACATGAGCTCCTTCGTCTTCGCCTCGCCCAGCAGGAGCACACTCCGTTCGACCGTATTGATGGGGAACACGCCGAGCTTGATTTCTGGAAAGCCGAGCCGAGCGCCCTCCCCCGCGACGCGGAAATCGCACGCCATGACGAGTTCACAACCGCCGCCGAGGGCGTATCCCTCGATAGCCGCGATCTCCGCTCGCCAGCACCTGTGATCACGATCGCCCGAACGCCGCCGTCCTCCACTGCCGCGTCTATCCGAGCCAGCACCTTGGCCCGCACCGCGTCACTGAGAAGGTTCAATGGGGGGTTCTCGATCGTGATGGTCGCGACGTGGTTCTCGATGTCGAGACGCGCTCCCATGGCACCGAGCCGTCACACGATCCCGTGGCGCTTCAAGTCGTGAATCATCTCGTCGCTGTACCCGAGCTCCTGGAGGATCTCGACCGTATGCTCGCCAAGGAGCGGCGGATGCCGGCGTACCTGGGCCGGTGTCTCGCTGAAGCGGACCGGGTGTCGCACCATTTTGAGCGTCCCCACTTTGGGATGCCGGACGTCCACAAAGGCGTTGAGTGCCGCCAGCTGGGGATCGGCTTCGAGCTCGTCGTACTCTCGCACTCTGCCGCACCAGATGTCGTGCTCGAGCAGGAGCCGGACCCATTCGTCCGTGCTCCGCTGCGTCAGCGCGGCCTGGACCGGCCGCCTGATCTCGTCCGGCCGCTCGTAGGCGTCCTGCTCCGTAAACGCCTTGAGCGCCGGGAGCTCAAGGGCATCGGCGAGCTTCTGGAGTGGGATGATCGACAGGGCCAAGAACCCATCCTTGGTCCGGTAGATTCCGTACGGCGCGCCGTGGTACGTGCTGGCAATGCCTTCCTTGCTGCGGGGCCTTAGCCGTCGGCCGTTCAGGAAGTAGACCAGGGGTTCCAGCTGCAGGTGGAGCGCCGCCTCTAGGAGGCTCGTCTCGACCTTCTGCCCGCGCCCCGTGCGCGCGCGGCACACCAGCGCGGTCACGATGCCGAGTGCGAGCAATGCCGCCGCGTGCATATCAATGATCGGCGCACCTGTGGGTGTCGGGGGATCGCCCGCCCTGCCGGTGATGCTCGCAAGGCCGCTCTCGGACTGGATGATCAAGTCTTGGCCGGGCCTGGATTTGTACGGGCCCTCCGGCCCGAAGCCCGTGGCCGAGCAGTAGATGATCCGCGGATTGAGGCGCGCCAACGCCTCGTACCCTAAGCCCAGGCTATCCATCACGCCTGGTCGGTAGTTTTCGACGACCACATCCGACACGCGGATCAACCGATAAATGACCTCTTTACCTTGCTCCGTTTTGAGGTCGACCGTCAGGCTCCGCTGGCTCCGGTTGAATCCGAGGAAAAAGAGGCTTTCACCTTGGATGAAGGCGTTCGCCCCGGACCAGCTCCGCTCCCATGCCCCCGTGCCCGGCCGCTCCACCTTGATCACATCAGCGCCGAGATCCGCCAAGAGCTGCACCGCGGCCGGGCCAACGCCGACCTGCGCAAGGCTCAGAACCTTGATACCCCCGAGAGCGCTAAGGCCGTCCTCGTTTGACCCCATGACAAACCTTACCTTGGTCCACCGCTCCAGCGCGACCCCTTTCGCTGGATGAGCAGTTTGTTCACGTTAACCAGGACGAGTTCCCCATTTTGGTTTTCGGCGTCGGCCTCGATCGTCAGCACACCCCAATCCGCGTTCTTTTCGTCTCGTCCTGTGACCCTGATCTTCGCCCTGAGCGTGTCCCCCGGATAGACCGGTCTGAGATACCGGATCCTGTCGTGGCCGTAGTTCAGTACCAGCGCGCACTTCCGGGTGATCTCTTCGGCGATGAATCCGTCGACCACGCTCAGCGCGAGCACCCCGGGCGCACATGGCTGTCGGAAGATCGGGTGATGCCGGCAGTACTCGGCGTCCGTGTGGTTTGGGTGGTCGGCCCCCGTCGCCCCGATGAACATCCGAATGTCGGCCTCCGTAACCGTGCGTCCGCGACTTTCGAACGCGTCGCCGATCGTGAAATCCTCAAAGTACTTCGGCGGCGTCACGGGGACCTCCGCCAGGTCTCGGTCCCCGGAGCTCCCAGGACCAAGACCCACGTTGCGAAGTGCTCAGGCCGCCGCCCTATCGCGGCCAGTAGTGGTCCGCCGCAAACTCATAAGAGGGGATCAAACGGCGCCGGGCGGGGACCACCAGCGACGCATAGGCCTTTTGCGATTCGAGCACCTTCTTAAAGAAGGGGTCCTTGGCGGCCTCCTTTTCCGCGAGCCGGTCCAGCGCCTCCATGATTTTCAGGTTGATCTCCCGGGGAACGATCTCGACCTTCACGCCGTGCTTCTCCTGCAGCTCCTTGAGCGCGCTGGCGTTTTGCCTGAAAATCCTGAGCAACCAGCGAAATGACACCTCGGTGGCCGCGACCTTGACGATTTCCTGCAGGTCTGTTGGGAGGCGATCCCACACGTCCTTGTTGATCAGAATCTCGTTCTCGGCGATCGGATCGTGCATCCCGGCCAGGTAATAGTACTTGAAGATGTTGTGCAGACCGAGGCGCATGTCGAAGATCGGCCCGGCCCACTCCGCCGCATCGATGACACCGCGCTCTGCCGCGGGAACGATTTCGCCGCCGGGGAGCGTCACGATGGCCATTCCCGCCTCCCGCAGCGCTTCTCCCGCAATGCCAGGGATGCGCAACTTGAGGCCCTTGAGGTCCTCCCACTTGGTGATCGGCTTCTTAAACCAGCCGAGGGGCTGACCCGGCACAAACCACGCCGGAATCGCCACAATGTTCGTCTTCAGGACGTTTCGGTACCAGTCCTGATACAGCTCAAAACCGCCTCCTTCGTAGAGCCAGCCGAGGAAATCGAACCAGTCCATTCCGAAGCTGAACGTCCCGTAAAACGCCGCTGCCGCACGGTGCTTCCCCACCCAATAGATCACGGCGGTATGGGCTCCGTCGATCACTCGCCGGTTAGTGGCGTCGAGCACCTCGAAGGCGGGTACGATAGTCCCCGCTGGCAACATCTCGATCTTCAGCCGGCCACCGGACATCGCCTGCACTCGCTGGGCGAATGCGCTGGCGTGATCGAACATGGGATCGCCGGGGGGAAGACTCGACTGCATTCTCAGCGTGAAGGTTTTTGGTTCCTGAGCGCTGACGGTCGATCCGGCCCCACTAGCCAAGACCAGGCTGACAATAACCAGCGCGACGAGGAGTCCCCGCCTCTTCATGGCACAACCTCCTTTTGATGCATCTGGGTTGAGGTGGAGGCCGACCCGCAGATCAGCGCTGCCGAAGGCCTCCGAGACCGGCCACGATGTACCGGTGGCAAAACGCCGTGACGATGGTGGCTGGGACCATCGCCATGATCCCGGTCGCGGCCATCCTGCCCCATTCCACGCCCATCTCGGTGATAAAGGTCGATATCGTCTTCGAGTACATGGGAATGTTCTCGCTCGTCATGAAGAGGGCGATCAACAGTTCGTTCCAGCCCCAGATCCAACCGAGGATCCCGGCCGCCACGACCCCGGGGATGGCGAGGGGGACCGAAATTCGGAGGAAGGCGCCCCAGCGTGAGCAGCCGTCCACGAGCGCCGCCTCCTCGAGCTCTCGCGGAACACCCTCGAAGAACCCCTTGAAGATCCAGGAGTAGAAGGTCACGTGAAACGCGGCTTGCGCGGCGATGATGCCCGGGTATACATCGTAGAGGTTGAGCCGCTGGGCGAGCAGGAAGAGCGGCAGCACCCAGCTGATGTACGGTATCGTCCGAACCACGTAGATCAAAAAGAACCAGCTGCGCGCAAGCCGTGTCCGGTACCGCGCCAGCATGAACCCGCTCGGCAGCGTGATCACGAGCGACAGCAGCGTGGATACGGTTGCAATGAGCGCGCTGTTCAGGAAGGCCTCGGACAACCGGACGCCCTGCCAGGTGAGGGCACCCCCGAAGTTCCGGAGCGAGAAGTGGAGGCCGGCCCCGAGGACCGAGAAGACCTCGCCCGCATCCCTCTGCCCCGCGCAGGCTGCTTGCCGTCCCCAGACGGCCCGGGCGAACGTGCCGTAGACGAGGATCCCGGCGACCATTACGATCGCCGCCCCCAGCATGGCGGCAGCCGCGCCTTCGCTGTAGTTCACGGTCAGGTAGCCGATGCGGTATACAAACGTTCCGAAGGTCTCCGTGGAGTTGCCCGGCCCCCCACCGGTCATCGTCCACACCACGTCGAAGACCCGGAACGCGTCGAACGAGCGGATCAGGACAGTGATCGAGAGGACAGGAAAGAGGAGCGGCAACGTGATCTGGCGGAAGATGTTCCACGCATTTGCGCCGTCGATGCGCGCCGCTTCGAAGGGCTCCGGCGGCAGCGTCTGCAGTGCCGAGTAGATGATCAGGATGAACCACGGGGTCCACGTCCAGACATCCGCCAGCACAATGATTCCGAAGGCGGTCCAGGGCCGGTTGAACCACAGGACGCCTGGCAGACCAAGGATCGCGAGCACCTGGTTCACCAAGCCGAATTCGGAGTGGAACATCCAGTAAAACATGAGTCCGGCGACCACAGGCGCGACGAGGAGCGGGAAGAGGAGCGCGGTCTTGACCACGTTCTCACCCGGGAACCGGCGGTTGATCAACAGCGCGATCGCCAGGCCGAGGGCCAGCTCGAGGCTGACCGCGAGCCCGAGGAATAGGAACGTGTTTGGAAGGGCGTAGCGGAAGAACAGGGGGTTGGTGAGCACCCGAACGTAGTTCTCGAAGCCGGTGAACGTCGGCTCGGGATTCCAGATCGTGAAGTTACGCAGGCTGATGAGGATGCCGTGGGCGATCGGCATGACCTGGAAGAGCAGCATGGCCGCGAGCGGGAGGAGGATGAGCTGGTACTGGAACGGGCCTTCGCGGTCGAGCCAGGAGTGGAGGCGACGCATTCACCGGCCTCCAGCTGCGCGCCGAAGGCCAGCCCGACGCCCTCGTCGGGCGCCGGCCCGGCGCGCAGCAATGCGAAGCGGCTGGACCCGGCCCGTCCCGGTCCTCACCGCGGCGCCAGCGGCGCACGGAGCTTGAAGTCGCGAGCGAGACCGGCCATGACCTCGGGGATCTTTTCCCGCGGTCCTGTGAGCGCTTGGGTGAACGCTTTGG
>JACOUJ010000272.1 GCA_016177865.1 Candidatus Rokuibacteriota bacterium | reverse complement strand
ATGAGCGCGTTCCCGCCGGCATCCCGTTCCAGCTCATCCAGAGCGTGTTTCAGCTCCTCGACGAGGGCGCGATTGAGGGCGTTGGCAGGGGGCCGGTTCAGCGTGACGATGGCGAAGTGGTCCTCACGCTCAACGATCAATGTTTGATAGACCATGCCTTTCCCCTTATGAGCGCGAGATTCCGGCCAGAAACACATCGGCCACAGCGTCCGCGGTATCTCTGAGTTTGTACGTCCGCTGCCCGAGGACCCAGCTTGTGGTCATCTGGTCCATGGCGCCGAAGAGGACCTTCGTCGCTACTTTGATTGGCAGGTCTTTCCGGAAATCGCCGCTCTCTACTCCCTCGCTCAGAACCGACCCGATCAGGTCGAAGTAGCTTCCCACTTCCCGGGCCGACGCCCCCCGGAAGAATTTGTTCCCCTGCCGAAGCTCGACCTGGATCACCTCGGCCAACTCCGGATTCAATTCCAGGACTTCGAAGTGGCGGCGAACGAGACGGCGAAGCTTCGCCGAAGGGTCGGGCTCCTGGCTGAGGACGTTGCCGAGGGAGGCCACAAAGTCGGCCATCTTTTCGCGGAAGAGCGAGACGAGAATCTCTTCCTTGGTCTTGAAGTAGAGATAGATGGTCCCGACCGCGACGCCCGATTCCTTGGCGATGTCGGCCACACGAGAGCTGTAATAGCCCTTCCGGGCGAACACGCGAACGGCCGCATCAATGATCCGCTGGTGCTTTTTGGAATCGGCGTCGCCAGGCATAACGTCCTTGTGACTGAAGCGTCATTCATGATAGGCGGTCCCCTAGGGCCTGTCAATGGTCGATCAAATGGCGTGGCCACTCTCTTGCGCACCATCGCACGAACATCGTGGTCAGGTCATGACACACCCCAAGCGCTTGCGGCCCCGAGAACAGGCCGCTATACTGTGGGCGGGATGCGACGCCTGCTCTTCGTGAGCGCGGTCTTCCTCCTTGCCGGGTGTATCTCGGTTGACCTGACGCGACCTGTCCGGCCGCTCCGCGAGAAGACTGTTGAAGGGACCGGACTCGACAAAATCCTGCTGCTCGATCTCTCCGGAGTCATCGCCGAGGAAGAATTCTCGGCTTTGAGGGGGCGACCCGAAGTGAGTCTGGTCGCCCGGGTCAAAGAAGAGATCAAGAAGGCCTCGGAAGACAACACCGTGAAGGCCGTCGTGGTCAGGATCAACAGCCCGGGCGGCACCGCGACCGCCTCGGACATCCTCTACCGTGAGCTCACGGCCTTCAAGGCCAACCGGAAGGTCAAGATCGTCTCGGCCATTATGGACGTCGGGGCCTCGGGCGGATACTACGTCGCCCTCGCCGGCGACAAGATCGTGGCCCACCCCACCTCCGTCACCGGCTCGATCGGGGTCATCATGGTGACGGTCAGCGTCGAGGGGCTCCTTCAAAAGATCGGCGTCGCGCCAACTGCGATCAAGTCCGGGGAACGGAAGGATATGGGTTCGCCATTCCGGGGCTTGACCGACGAAGAGCGGGGGATCTTCCAGCGAGTGATTGATCGGCTCCACGAGCGCTTCGTCGAGGTGATCGCCAAGGAGCGAAAGGGGCTCTCGCCCGACGCGGTGCGGCGGCTGGCTGACGGCCGCATCTACACCGCGGCAGAGGCCAAACAGTTGGGACTGGTGGATGAGGTGGCGTACCTGGACGACGCGATCGCCCTCGCCCGGAAGGAAGCCAAGCTCGAAGCGGCGCAGGTCATCATGTACCACCGGCCCAGGGAGTACCGCTCAAACATCTACTCCACCCTCGCCTCTGCTCCCGAGCCTCCCGGCGGGCCGCTCTTGAGTCTGCCGTCTCTCCTCCTCGGCGCCGGCCCCCGCTTCCTCTACCTCTGGTGGCCGTGACTCTCCGGCTCAGGGCCTGGGCGATCCGGCCCCGATGCGCCAGAGGTAGATCGTGTGGTCGTCGTGGAGAGTGCCCAATTCCCGCACCCGTTCGACGCGGCTCGGTGCCCAGTCCTCCATGGTATAGTCGTGCGAGACGACCCGGGCACCAGGACGCAACTGGGAGAGGAGACGCGGCCTGAGCCGCAGGTTGGCATCCTGTACAAGGTAGAGCGTCACGACCGTCGCTGGGGAGAGATCCACGGTCATCAGATCCTCGTTGCGGAATTCGACGAGGTGCGAGACCCCGGCTCGGCGAGCGCTGTCCTGAGCCCCTTGAATCAGAGCCTCATCAATCTCGAATCCGACGCCCTTCGCCCCGAACATCCTCGCTGCCGTGATGACAATCCTCCCGTCCCCGGAGCCGAGATCATAGACCACATCGCCGGGGCCCACCTCGGCCAGCTTGAGCATCGTCTCCACTACCCCCTGCGGCGTCGGGACGAAGGGCGCAAGCTTTCCATGCGTGGGGGTACACCCGGCGAGGGTCCAAGAGATCACGGTCAGAACCACCACAACTGGCCACACTCTCTGTCTTCGCTTCATCGCGCCCTCCTTGTGACGTACAACCCTGACCCTATCCCCTTCGGCGCGGCCTGCCGGCCAAGGACCAGTGAAAGGCGCGTGCCGATGGTAAAAACCGAAGGACCGTGGCGGGTTCCCCTGGCTGGGAGCTCATTGAATCTTCGTCAAAAGAGTCCCCGGCGCCTGGTCGAGTCCCGATCTCTGGGAGCGCGGCTCAACGGGGAAGCCACGCTGGCGCCAGCCATCAAGGCCACCTTCAAGCGGGCGAACTCGCTCAATTCCCCGACGCCGTAAGAGCAGCGCCACCCGGGCGCTCGTCGCTTCGTTGGGTCAGGTGCAGTAGAGGACGACGTCGCGATCTCGCGGGATTTCCTCGTGGCGCCGCTCCAGTTCGTCAGGAGCCAATTGGAGGGCGCCCGGGATCGTGTGTGGTTCCGCCTCGAAGTCGATCGAGTGGCGCAAATCCACGATCACCAGGTTTTCCCCGGCATCCAGCTTTTCTTTCAGCGCGGCCGGGGTGATCCGCGCAATCCGCAGCTTCCGGATGAATCGCTGGCGCTCGACATATCTCCACGCGATGTAGGCCGCGAGGCACGCGATCAAGATCACCACGAGCCAGGCCCCCAGCCTCATGGCGTAGGCGGCGATGCGCTCGAGCTGGCCGCTAAAGAGGTAGCCGAGCAGGGCGAACACGCCGGCCCAAACCACTCCCCCCAGGGCGTCAAACAGAAGGAACCGGGCCGGGCGCATCCCGAGAATCCCGGCCAACGGGGGCGCAACCATGTTCAGCCCCGGGATAAACTTGGCCACGAGGAGTGAACGAGCGCCATGCCGCGCGAACACAGTCTCGGTCCGGCGAACGCACGAGTCGGGCTCGAGCGAAATCCGGCAGAGGAGGTTCAGGACCCGGCCCCCGCGGCGGCGACCGATCTCGTACCAGATGACGTCGCTGAGCAGCCCGGCGAACACCGCCACCGCAACAGCGAGTCCCAGATTCAGCTGGCCGGCGCCCGCCAACGCCCCGGCCGCGAGAAGCAACGGGACCGCCGGGATCGGCAAGCCAATCTGCTCCGCGAACACCCATAAGAAGAGCACCGCATATCCATGCCGGACAAAAAACTGAATGGCCTCAGGCATGGCAACAGCGGGTTAGCCCGCAGGGTCAAGATGGACGGCCAGAGCGCGGGCGGGCCGTTCGCCGACATTCCGGACATTGTGCGCCCGGCGTGAAGGGTGCCAGAACGCCTGGCCCGCCCTGATCTTTCGTGTCTGGCCACGCTCGAGAAGCTCTTCCAGCTCGCCGTCCAGCATCACGAACACCGTGGGGCCCGGGTGGCTGTGCCAGCCCGTCTCGGTGCCCGGCGGCCAATGGTCAAGATTCGCGTGAACGCGCGTCGGCTTCGGGATCTCGCCCGTGGCGACGTTAAGCATCACCTCGGCCGACATGCCAGGCCTGGTCTGACTGCGCGCGTGCTCCGCCGCGATGCCGCCGGCGAACGCGACCAAGAGAGAGAAGACGACAATAAGATGACGGCGCATACTCGCCTCACTCGGGACTACTGGGTCTTGGTTATTTAGACGAGAGGCTTCTTCGCCGGGATTCTAGGAGGACCGCAATAATTGTCATGCTGTCCACGATCTCGCCTGAGAGAACCATCTGGAGGACATCCTGAAAAGGGAAGGGGCGGACTTCAATGAACTCCGTCGCATTGGGGGTTAGCTCGAGCTTGACGAGTCCCTCCCCGACGAAGAGATGGGCGGTTTCGTCCATCACGCTCTTGCTCGT
>JACOUJ010000352.1 GCA_016177865.1 Candidatus Rokuibacteriota bacterium | reverse complement strand
TACGTCACCTTTGTTCCCTTCGTCGGGGTTCGGGAGACGCTCTACGACCGACGAGTGGTGGGAACCGTGGTGGAGCAGGGATTTCTGGTGGATGAGACGGAGCAGGGGACGCTTGCCCGAACCCTCCTTCAGACCGGCGTCTCCGCAGAGAGCCGTCTCACTCGCGTCTTCTCCTTCGGCCGGTGGGGTCTGGATCGGATCCAGCACGTGATCGAGCCCAGAGCGGCCTACAACTTTGTCTCCAATGGAGGGCGAGAGGCCCCCCAGTTTGACGCAGTGGACCCGGTTCAGGCGGCGAGCAACGTCGCCTACTCCGTCACCAATCGTCTGAACGCGAGGACACCAGCCGCGGACAACGGCACGCCTGGCCCCCGCTGGGAGCTTGCACGCTGGGTGTTGAGCCAGAGCTATGACTTTATCGCTCCGCGGGTTCTGGATCCTGACGACCCGACAAGGTTCGTGAGGCGGCCATTCTCCAGCGTGACCTCGGACCTGCTGATCCAGCCACTCCCTCCGGGCCAAGTCCCCGTGCCACTCCAGTTTCGAACCACTGCGGCGATTGACGTCTACGGCCAGGGGTTGACCAGTTTAACCACTGACCTGGCTGTAATGCTGGGGGAGTGGCGGGCAACCCTGGGGACCAGCCATGGTCAGGACGCGAAGCTCCAATTCGTCCGAGGCGAAGTCGCCGGCCAACTCAGCCGCCACTGGGCCGCCCGTGCCTCTGTCCAATACGACGCCATCAGTCACACGAACGTAGAGAATCGGTTTGAAGTGGATTACCGGCAGCAATGCTGGGCGATTAGCCTGGGGCTCATAAACCGGGTCGACGAGGATGAGGTCCGGCTCACCGTCAATCTCCTCGAGCTGGGCTCGGTTGGCTTTGGGCGGACGTTTACACAGGAGGGACCGTGATCCCCCAGTTCGACCTCTCGCGTCAGCACGAGGTCATCAAGACGGACCTTGAGGCAGCGCTCAGACGGGTCCTCCGCTCCGGTCGCTTCATCCTGGGCCCGGAAGGGGAGGCCCTGGAGGAAGAGGTGGCGACCTTCTGCGGAGCTCGCTGCGCGGTTGGGGTCGGTTCAGGCTCCGATGCCCTCAAGCTGACCCTTCAGGCCCTTGGAGTCGGGGCCGGGGATGAGGTCATTACCACTACCTTTTCCTTTGTGGCCACGGCGACAGCGATTCTCCAGGTGGGGGCCCGGCCTGTCTTCGTGGACATTGATGCCGAGAGCCTCAACCTCGACCCCAGTCAGGTGGCGGGGGCGATTACTCCACGGACCGTTGCGATCCTCGCGGTGCATTTGTTCGGGCTCCCGGCGGAGATGGCAGCCCTGGAGACCATCGCCCGTCGGCACGGTCTTCTCCTCGTGGAAGATGGAGCCCAGGCCTTTGGGGCCACCTATGAGGACCGCCGGGTGGGGGTCCTTGGGGACGTGGCGTGCCTGAGCTTTTACCCCACCAAACCGCTGGGGGGGAGCGGCGACGGCGGGATGGTCGTGACGGATCGAGCCGATCTCGCGGAGCGGGTTCGGAGACTCAGGCACCACGGGTCGGATGACAGATATCACCACGTTGAGTTGGGCTGGAACAGCCGGCTCGATGAGCTTCAGGCGGCGTTCCTCCGGGTGAAGCTCCCCCATGTGGACCGATGGGTTCGGGCCCGACGCCGAGTCGCAGCCCGGTATACCTCCCTCCTGGCCGGCCTCCCTTTGAGCGTCCCGGGAGATCGGTTGCCGGCCCGGCACGTCTATCACCAATTCACCATTCGAAGTCCGGAGCGGGACGGGCTCGCCAAACATCTCCAATCGCGTGGAATCGGGACGGCGCTTCACTATCCTGTTCCTCTTCCGGCGCAACCGATCCTCCGGGCCCGAGGCTATTCTGCCGAGCCCTTCGTCCACGCCTGGGCTGCCGCCCAGACAGTCCTCTCCCTCCCGTGTTTCCCGGAGCTTTCCGACGAGGAGGTTGAGACTGTGGCGGCGGGGATCCATGACTTCTACCGCGAGGAGCACTAAATGCGAGTCCTGATCACTGGGATCACGGGATTTGTCGGAAGCCATCTCGCCGACTACCTCCTGACCCTCGGCGATGTGGAAGTGTTTGGCGTCAAGCGTTGGCGGAGCCGGACAGAGAACGTCCACCACCTCCAGGGACGAGCTACCCTGTTTGACGGGGACGTCCGAGATCCCGGTTCCACACGACGGATCCTGGCGGAGGTGCGCCCTCAGCGCATCTTCCACTTGGCCGCCCAGAGCTTTGTTTCGACCTCCTGGGGGATTCCGGCGGAGACCTTGGCGAATAACATCCTAGGACAGGTCAATCTCTTCGAGGCGGTCCGAGACCTCTCGCTCGACACCCGGATCCACATTGCGGGGTCGAGCGAGGAGTACGGGCTTGTGGCGCCCGAGGAGTTGCCGATCGTAGAGACGGCACCCCTGCGCCCTCTCTCCCCCTACGCCGTCTCCAAGGTCGCGCAAGACCTTTTGGCCTATCAGTACTGGATGAGTTATCGGCTCCCCGTGGTGAGGACGCGCGGCTTCAACCACTCGGGTCCCCGTCGGGGGGATGTCTTCGTTACCTCC
>JACOUJ010000351.1 GCA_016177865.1 Candidatus Rokuibacteriota bacterium | reverse complement strand
CGAGGGCAAGGGTGGTCAGGGCCTGCCCGTGCTCCCGGATCGCACCCATGCCGACTCGCTCGAGGTAGGCAATGGCCGCCGTCAGCCCCACAGCGCCAGCGACGTTGGGGGTCCCGGCCTCGAAGCGCCAGGGCAGGTCGTTCCAGGTGGCGCGGTCGAGCCAGACCTCACGGATCATCTCCCCACCCCCGAGAAACGGCTCCATCCGGGAAAGCTCCTCCCACCGGGCCCAGAGCACGCCGATGCCCATCGGTCCGAGCATCTTATGCCCAGAAAAGACGACAAAGTCCGCCCCGAGCGCGGAGACATCCACGCCCATGTGCGGGACCGACTGAGCCGCATCCAGCAGGACTCTCGCCCCGACATCGTGCGCCGCGTTGACGATCATCCGGACGGGGAGAATCGTTCCGAGCACATTACTCTGATGGGCCAGGGCCACGAGCTTGGTGCGTTTCGTCAGGAGGCGGGGCAGCCCGCCGAGATCGAGGTAGCCCTCGTCGGTGATCGGAAGGAATCGGAGGGTGAGCCCCTTCGACTGCGCAAGAAGCTGCCACGGAATCAGATTGGAATGGTGCTCCAGTTCGGTGAGAAGGATTTCATCGCCAGGCTGGAGGTGAACTGCTCCCCAACTTCGAGCGACGAGGTTGATGGCCTCCGTCGTATTGCGGGTGAAGACGATCTCCTCCCGACGCCGGGCGTGGATAAAGCCCTGGACTCGGTCTCGCGCCGCTTCATAGAGGGCCGTCGCCTCTTCTCCCAGCGTGTGAATCGAGCGGTGAACGTTGGCGTTGGATGACTCGTAGAAACGGCGGAGGGCCTCGATCACCTGGCGGGGCTTCTGCGCCGTCGCGGCAGAATCCAGATAGATCAACGAATGGCCGTGAACCACGCGCTCCAGGATCGGAAAGTCGGCCCGAAGATCAGGCGGCAGTCCCATGGTTTAGTCGCTCCTCATGCTCCATGCTTCACCGCCCCTGCCTGAGCCACGGCCTTCCGAAGCGTATGGATCGGAAGCCTCAGACACTGCATTCGCACCGGCGGAATCTCAGCTCCCAATTCAGCGAGGATCACTGACTCCGGGACAGCATCGGCCGGCCGCCCCCGCGCCAGCCCGCTGAGGACCGAGGCCGACGCTACCGCGATCGCGCACGCGTCGCCCTTGAAGCGGAGCGCCTCGACGACCTCACCGTCGAGCTTCACCTCGATCCGGATCCGATCCCCGCAGAGCGGGTTCAGTTCCTCCGCCACCCCGTCCGGATCAGGCAGCTCTCCGAAGTTCTGAGGCTTCCGTCAGTGGCGGAGGAGCGTCGGCGAGTAGAGTGGGCTCATGGGCTCATGCACTCACGAGCTTCAAATCTACTCACTGCTTGCTTCAACTTCGCCTCGGGGCGCCCGGTTACGATACGGGGGAAAGCGGAAGGCCAACTCCCGGGTGAGGAATCCTCCAACGCCCAAGCGTGTCAGCCTCGAGCGGTCAACCGGGAGTCCGGCCAGGATTTCAGGAAGGATCAAATCAAAAACCGTGGCCTGGGAGAACATCCCGCAGGTGGGCACGCCGAGGATCGGAACGTCGCCCAGGCGTGCCAGCCAGAGCAGGCTGCCGGGATGGGCCGGGACCCCGTGCTTCTCCATCCGCGCCCCGAGCCGCTCCAGGGCGACGAAGATCGGATCCAGCGGATCCATCGCGTTCGCGCCAGCCATGAGGAGGAGCGTCGCCCCGCTCTGCCGAAGGATCATGGCCGCTTCGCCAATCGCGGCCGACGTTGCGGCGACGTATTCGACCGGGAGAAGGGTGGAGCCGAACCACCCGATCTTCTCACCGAGTACCGCCTGGAAGCGCTCCCGGGCCGACGGCTCCAGCGTCTCCTTGACGATCGCGCCCACGGAGTGCGCCCGGAAGGGAACGACACGAATCACGCCCCCGCGACTCCGCGCGGTCGCCTCCGCCTCCTCGATAAGCGGGCCCGCGATGGCGAACGGCGTAATCTTGGCTCGGGCCACAGATTCTCCCTGGGTGACCACCACCCTGTCGTAGAGGGTGTAGAGCGAACATCCCTCGAGGTCGTTGATCCGATCCACCCCCTCGGTGTCCACGATAAGGAGACCCTTCCGCGCCGCGCTCAGCGGCCACTGCCCTCCCGCCATCCCCTGCATGAGGACTCCCTCTCCCGCCACGGCGGTAGCCAGGCGACGGCCGGCCTCTTCCTCGTGAAGCTCGCCGGGCTCGAGCTCCAGAAGGTGAAGCTCGTCCCAGCTTACGCCGAGCAGGCGTGAGAGGTCGGCCTCGGAGAGGATTTGGCCCTTCCTGAGCCGGGCGTCGCCCTTTCCGAGATCCCGGGTAAGGACCATGCCAGAAACGGCCTCGGGATTCCACGCGTCGCGACGAAGGGTATGGGCTTTCATTTGATGTCCCGTCCCCTCAGTATATGGCCTGAGGGAAGAGGGGGTCAACGGTCAGGCCGATCGTCCCGGCGGCTGAGGGACGCGCCAGGCCGGCCATAGCGCGTGGCGAGGATCTCGGCAAGGATGGCGATCGCGATCTCTTCGGCCGTCTGGGCGCCGATGTCGAGCCCGATCGGCACCCGGATCCGATTGAGGGCCTCCCCGGCGACCCCGTCTTCTCGGAGGAAGTCGAGGATCGCCTTTCCCCGTCTCCGGCTTCCCAGGAGCCCGATGTACCCGGCGGAACTTTGTAACGCGAGCTTCAGGGCCGGGATGTCATACTTGTAATCATGCGCGACCAGAACGAGGGCGGTCCGCTCGTCGAGCGTCTGCGTCTGGACTAGCTCCGAGGGGATGCCGACGAGAAGCTGGTCCGCATCCGGGAAGCGCTGGCGCGTGGCGAAGCGCGGCCGCGCGTCGACGACGGTCGTCCGGTAGCCGAGGGTCCGGGCGATGCCCACCAGGGGAATCGCCACGTGGCTCGCGCCAACCACCAGGAGAGTCGGCGGGGCGATGAAGCTTTCGATGAAAACGGCTGCCGCGCCCTGAGGAGTCTGAATCTCAACGGTACGGGAAAGTCCCTGGGCGAGGAGCCGGGCCGCCGCGCGGGCGACCGCGGTGTCGAGGGCAGGATCGCCGAGTCCTCCAGCCGCGATCTCGCCGTCCAGAAGGAGGAGTTTTTCCCCGATCGTCCCTGGACCCGCGAGAAGGGTGGCCACCGCGAGGGCCCGCCCAACACGCCGGGCCTCGCGCAGCGTGGTGAGGAACTTCTCTTCCCACGCCCCTCCGGGACGGACCGGCTCGACAAAGACATCCACGTGGCCGGCGCATGAGAGCCCCAGCTCCCACGCCTCCTCGTCGCCCAGCGCCAGGGAAAGCAGGCGGGGACGCTCGCCGGCCAGGACTTCGTCGGACGCGCCGATCACCTGGGCATCCACGCACCCACCGATCGTGACGGACCCCATGATCCGCCCATCCGCGCCGACCCACATCCGCGCCCCCTCTTTGCGCGGGCTCGTCCCTTCCGTCCGCACCAGCGTGGCGACCACGGCCTTCTCCCCCTGGGCGGTCAGCCGCTCCAGCCCCTCGAGCAGTTCCATTACAACACCAGGTGGCGTTCGAGGGCCCGGAGGCTCGCCACATTATGGACCGGAGCAAATCGGTCGATGTGCGGCAGGGCTGTGGCCATCCCGAGGGTCAAAGGTCGGTAGTCCGGGCTCCCGAGCAGCGGAT
>JACOUJ010000084.1 GCA_016177865.1 Candidatus Rokuibacteriota bacterium | reverse complement strand
GGCCGGGGCGGCCTCGTCCCCCAGAACCCCGGGCAGCAGACGGACCACCGCGTCAATCACCACGAGCGCGGGAAGCTCTCCTCCTGTCAGCACGTAGTCACCAATCGAAAGCTCGTCGTCCACCAAGTGGCGCCGTACCCGCTCGTCCACCCCCTCATAATGCCCCGCAAGCAGGATCAAGTGCTCCGCCTTGCTGAGCTCCCGGGCCACCCTCTGGGTGAGCCGCTGCCCCCGGGGGTCGAGGAGAATGACCCGGCTTCCCACGCGCCGAAGGGTGTGGACGGCGCGGAAGAGGGGCTCGGGCTTGAGGATCATCCCGCCACCGCCCCCGTACGGGGCATCATCGGCGACCCGATGCCTCCCCTCCGCGCAATCGCGAAGGTCGACGACGCGAATCTCAACTTTTCCCCGCTCCTGCGCAAGCCGAAGCATGCTCTCGTCGAGCGGACCCCGGAAGATTCCAGGGAAAAGTGTCACTACATCAATCTTCACTCGGCACTCTCATAATTCCAGGAGCCCTTGAAGCGGGCGGATGACGATCCGCTCCGCCTGAGGGGAAACCGCCGTCACAATCTCCCGGATGAACGGAATCAGCGTTTCTCGATCTCCGTCGCGGACCACTAAGAAGTCGTGGGCTGGATTCTCCTGAACGTCTTCCACGATACCGACCGGGCGCCCGCTCTCAGTCACCACCTTGCACCCCACAAGACTCCACCAGTAGTAGCGGGAATCGGCGAGCGGGCGGAGAGCCTCCTCGGGGAGCCCCACAAGTTTTCCCCGCAGGGCCTCGGCGGCCGCGATGTCATTGATCCCTTCCAACTTCAGCACTGGGGCGCCGTCGGCGTGGCGCCAGAACGCCTCAACCCCGCGGCGCTCCCCTGTCTCGAGAACGTAGAGGGCCTCAAGGTCTTCAAAGCGGCCCGGGTCGTCGGTCAACGCGAGGAGCTTGACCTCCCCGCGCCGCCCTTGGGGTTTCAGGATCCTTCCAACGGCGACCAGCCTCACTCGAGGATCTCGAGAACGGCCCGTTTCCGAAGCTTGGTTGCGGTAGCGTTCAAAAGAGTCCGGATCGACCACGCGGTCCGCCCCTGCTTCCCGATCACCTTACCCAGGTCCCCGGGCGCGACCCGGAGCTCGATCACCGTAACCTTCTCCCCTTCGATCTCGGTCACTTGCACTTGATCAGGCTCATCCACGAGGGACTTCGCGATCAGCTCGACCAACTCCTTCATCACAGCCCCCCTTAGAGGGTCCCTCGGGCGGGGGCCTCGCTGACCACACTCAGTTCGCGGACACCCCCACATTCTTCAACAACCGCCGGACCGTGTCGGATGGTTGGGCCCCTTTCTTGATCCAGGCCTGAGCCTTCTCCGTATCGATCACGACCTGGGGCGGGTTGGTCAGCGGATTATAGGTCCCGATGGCCTCGATGAACCGGCCGTCCCGTGGGGACCGGGCGTCGGCCACCACCACACGATAGGCAGGTTTCTTTGTCGTCCCCATCCGCCTCAGCCGAATCCGTACCACCTGTCACCTCCTGTCAGCGTGGCAGGAAGGGGAGGGCCCGGCGAAGCCGCCCCCCGCGTCCCTGCATCCTTTTGATCTCCTTCATCATCCGTCGGAGCTGCGCGTGCTGCTTGAGCAAGCGGTTCACGTCCTGGACCGTGGTCCCGCTCCCTCGAGCGATTCGGGTCCGCCGGCTCCCGTTAATCACCTGAGGGCTCCGCCGCTCCTCCGGGGTCATGGAGTTGATAATGGCCTCGAAGCGGCCGAGCTCCGAGGTGTCAAGATTAGCGTCGAGGTTGACACCCTTTCCGAACGGAAGCATCTCCATCAGCTGATCGAGAGGCCCCATCTTCTTGACCTGACGAAGCTGGGCGGCAAAATCGTCCAGTGTAAAGCTGTCCTCCCGGAGTTTTTGGGCGAGTGCCTCCGCGTCGGCCTCGTCCACCGTTGCCTGCACCTTCTCGACCAGCGAGACGATATCGCCCATCCCCAAGATGCGTGACGCCAGCCGCTCCGGGTGGAACGGCTCGAGCGCGTCGAGCTTTTCTCCCACCCCAACAAAGACGATCGGCCTCCCTGTGACCGCACGCAGAGAGAGCGCGGCCCCGCCCCGGCTATCGCCGTCCAGCTTCGTGAGGATCACCCCATCAATCCCGACGGCCTGGCCAAATCGTTCCGCCATGGTCACAGCGTCCTGTCCGGTCATCGCGTCGGCCACGAGGAGAACGTGGTGAGGCTCGACCGCCCGCTTGAGCTGGCGCAGCTCCTCCAGCATGACCTCGTCCACGTGGAGCCTCCCCGCGGTATCCACGAGGACCGGGGTGAGGCCGCGTTCTCGGGCCAGTTCTCTGGCTTCCTGGCAGATCGGGACAGGAGCCCGGGCGGGATCACCTGCCACCGGGAGATCGAGCTGACGCCCGAGGGTCTTGAGCTGCTCCACGGCGGCGGGGCGGTAAACGTCCGCGGTCACCAAGAGGGGGTGATATCCCTCCCGCTGAAAGTGACGTCCCAACTTTCCGACAGTGGTCGTCTTCCCTGACCCCTGAAGCCCCATCACCAGGATGACCGTCGGCGGGTGGGCGGCCATGGCGAGGCGGTGACCGCTTCCGCCGAGGAGGGAGACCAGCTCGTCATGAACCACCTTGACCACCTGCTGGCCGGGTGTGAGGCTCTTGAGCACATCCTGCCCCACGGCCCTCTCCCGGACCCTTTCGATAAAGCTCTTGACGACCCGGAAGTTGACATCCGCCTCGAGGAGGGCCACCCGCACCTCCCGGAGGGCCTCCTGGATGTTCTCCTCGGTCAAGACACCACGCCCTCGGAGGCGGTCAAAGATCGCTTCCAGGCGCTTGGTCAGGGCATCAAACATAGGGTCCTCGTCGGTATCGTTTGAGAGTCAATCATTATACGGGACCTACTCCGGTGGATCAAACGAAATCGGCCTTCTGGGGCATTCTAGGAGAGGTCATGGAGACGGGTGCGCATCTGACGGACCACGTCGGCTGGGTCACTCGCCCCGAAGATCGCTGAGCCGACGACCAGGGTCGTCGCCCCCGCCTCAGCCAGGGCGCGGCAATTCTCGACCTTGACGCCGCCGTCCACAGAGCGCTCGACCCGACGGGGCCCGAGAAGTTGGCTCAGTTCCCGAAGCTTCTGATAGCTCGACTCGATGAATCGCTGACCGCCAAACCCCGGGTTGACTGACATGACCAAGATCAAATCGACATCGTCCAAAATGC
>JACOUJ010000350.1 GCA_016177865.1 Candidatus Rokuibacteriota bacterium | reverse complement strand
GATGCGGATCCCGGGGCTGGGCGGCAAGGTCGTCGCCAAGGCCGGCGGCACCGTCGTCCTGACGCCCGGGGGCGAGATCTACACAAACCTCGAGTGGGGCGTGATCGATGCCGCGGAGTTCGTCGGGCCCCACGATGACATGAAGCTCGGGCTCCACCAGACTGCTCGGTATTACTACTACCCCGCGTGGCACGAGCCCGCGGCCACGGCCGAGTTCGGCTTCAACCTCAAGGCGTATGAGTCGCTCCCTACGGAGCTTCAGAGAATCCTCGACCGCGCGGCGCAGGCGAGTCAAACCGTTATGCTGGCTGAGTACGACTGGAAGAACAGCCTCGCGCTGCAGAAGCTCCAGACGGAGTTCAAGGCGAAGGTGGAGATCCTCCCGTTTCCGGCCGCGGTGATGAGGGACCTGAAGAGGCTCGCGGAAGAGGTCAACCGGGAGGAGTCCGAGAAGACGCCGACGGCGCGGAAGGTCTACGCCTCGTACACAAAGTTCCAGGCGCTGATTCACGACTTCAGCCGGATCTCGGAGGGCGCTTACTTCACGGTGATCACGTCCTGATCGACCGAGCCGAACGACCCGAGCGGCGGGGTCATTGGGGCCCCGCCGCTTTCTTTTTCGAATCGTCTCACCCCCTGAACAGGCGGATCAGCGAGAAGACGATCTCCGGGAAGGCGATCAGCAGGATGAGGCCGAGGAGCTGGAGCCCGACGAACGGAATTACGCCGTGGTAGATGTCGCCGGTGGTGACCTCGGGCGGCGCGACTCCGCGAAGATAGAAGAGGGAGAAGCCGAAGGGGGGCGTGAGAAACGAGGTCTGGAGGTTGACCCCGATCACGACCCCGAGCCAGACCGGATTGAAGCCGAAGTGCTGGACCAGGACCGGGGTCAGGATCGGGATGTGAATGAAGCAGATCTCGAAGAAGTCGATGAAGAAACCGAGGAAGAAGATGACCAGCATGACGACGGCCAGGACCCCGTAGCCGCCGAAGGGAAGCCCGAGGAGGAGGGTCTGGATCAGCTTGTCACCGTTCAGGCCCCGGAAGACCAACCCAAACGTGTTGGCGCCGATCAGGATGATGAAGGCGAGACTCGTGATGCGCGTCGTCGTGCGCATCACGTCCCTGAGCATGGACATCGAGAAGCGCCCTTTGAGCATCGTCAGGATCAGGCCGCCCGCGGCCCCCACGGCCGCGCCCTCGGTCGGCGACGCGATCCCCCAGAAGATCGAGCCCAACACGGCCAGGATGAGGGTGAACGCCGGGGCCAGGGCGACGGCGACGCGCTTGATGGCCTGGGCCTGGAAGGCGGCGACCTCCTCCTTGGGGATCGGCGGGGCCAGGTGGGGCTTCCACTGGCCGAGGACGAGGATGTAGATGATATAGAGGGCGACGAGAACGAACCCCGGGAGGAAGGCGCCGATGTAAAGATCGCCGACCGAGACCCCCATGATGTCGCCGAGGAGGACGAGGATGATACTGGGCGGGATGATCTGACCGAGCGTGCCCGCGGCGCAGATTGTCCCGGTAATCAGCCGTTTGTCGTAGCCGCGACGCAACATCGTCGGCAGGGAGACGAGACCCATCGTGATGACGCTCGCGCCGACGATCCCCGTAGAAGCGGCGAGGATCGCGCCTACCACCACCACAGAGATGGCGATGCCGCCGCGGAGGCGCCCGAACAGGAGCGCCATCGTTTCAAGCAACTCTTCGGCGAGGCCGGATTTCTCGAGCGCCACGCCCATGAAGACGAACAGGGGGACGGCGATCAGCGTGAAGTTGGACATGGTCCCCCAGATTCTGAGAGGAAGCAGATCAAAAAACGGCAGGCCAAATCCGATAAGGCCAAAGAAGAGCCCCGTAAACGTCAGGCTGAAGGCGACGGGAAATCCAAAGAAGAGGAAAGCGATCATCCCGACAAACATGAGTGCAGCGAGCGTCTGGTCCCAGGGGGGCATCGGTCGAGGGGCTCAGAGCCGCCCTTCGGGCTCTTCCCAACCCATGGCCCAGTAAAGGTTCTTGATGGCCTGGGAGATGCCCTGAAGGCCGAGGAGGAGGAAGCCTACGATGATGATGGACTTGATCGCCCATCGGGCGGGAATGCCACCCGGGTCGGGCGAGCCCTCATTTACCAGGAATGAATTCCTGACAAACGGCCACGTCGTGTAGATGACGAGCAGACAGGAAGGGAAGAAAAAGACGAAGAGGAGAACGAGATCCACCCAGGCCTTCTTCCGAGGGGCCAGCTTGGCATACACGATGTCCACCCGGACGTGCTCGTCATGGAGCATCGTGTAGCCGGCGGCGAGGAGATAGACGAGGCCGAAGAGATGCCACTCGAGCTCCTGGACGAAGACCCAGCTCCGATTGAAGGCGTAGCGGAAGATCACGTCTCCGAAGACGACCACGACCATCGCGAGCATGAGCCATGAAACGCCGCGGCCCCAGCGCTCTTGAAAGGCGTCGATCGTTCTGGCCAGCTCACGAAGCATGGAAGCCTCACTGCGGTGCCGGGCTGACAACGGGCCAACAAGTAGCATGGCGCTTCCACCGCGTCAACCGAGATTTTTCGATGATCCATTGTTACATGGATCGAGGTGGGAGAAACTCTTGACAGGGAAATCTTTGCCATGTTAGCGTTAGGCCGGTTTGGGATTATACAGGTGGATTTCCCTCCCGGAGCTCCGACGCGTCAGCGCTTGACAACAACCGGACAGTGAGGTGTCAAAACCATGACGAAGGCTGATCTCGTCGACGAGGTTGCTAAGATCGCCAACCTGACCAAGAAAGAGACAGAGCTCATCGTGAACACCATTTTTGACAACGTCAGCGCGGCGCTCGCGCAAGGGGACAAGGTGGAGCTTCGCGGGTTCGGGAGCTTCCGTGTTCGGAAACGCAACCCCAGGAAGGGACGAAACCCCAAGACCGGTACCAGCGTGAGCGTCCCCGAGAAACGGGTTCCCTTCTTCAAGGTGGGCAAGCGGTTGAAGGAGCTGGTCAACGGGTGAGGCGACGACCGCCTGACGGCCTGCTGGCCGGCCAACGAGGGCAAGGGCATACCCCTTGCCCTTTGTGTTGACGGGATGGAGAAGCTCTGGGCCCCGTGGCGGGCCGAATACGTTCAGGGTGGGGGCGGGGGTCGCGAGTGCATCTTTTGTTCAGCCTTGGCGGCAAGTGATGACCGGGCCCGCCTCGTCCTCGTCCGGGAGCCCCTCGCCTTCGCGCTCCTCAACGCCTACCCTTACGCTCCGGGCCACCTCATGGTGGCGGTCGCCCGCCATGTGGGGCTCTATGAGGCCCTTTCGGACGATGAGCTGCGCGCCTTCGGTCGGTTGACACAGCGGGGTGTTCTGGCGCTCAGGGCCGCATTCAGCCCTGACGGTTTTAACCTCGGGATCAATCAGGGGCGGATCGCTGGCGCAGGGGTTGAAGGACACCTCCACCTGCACATCGTTCCCCGCTGGACCGGCGACACGAACTTCATGCCGGTGACTGGAGACGTCAAGGTCATCTCCCAGGATCCGGGGGCAACGTATGAAGCGCTCCTCCCCCGCTTTCGATAACGTCTCTCCCGCTCACCGGGGCCGTCAGGGTTCGGCCCACGGTCGCACTTCACCTGATGAGACTCCCATGATGCGCCAGTATCGGGAGTTGAAGCGGCGCTACCCGGACGCCATCCTTCTCTTCCGCCTCGGCGATTTCTATGAAATGTTCTATGAAGACGCGGGGATCGCATCACGGACCTTAGAAATCGCCTTAACCTCTCGGCAGAAAGGGGAGTCGCCGCGGATTCCCATGGCCGGATTCCCTCACCACGCGGCGGAGGGCTACATCGGTCGTCTTCTCAAGGCCGGCTACAAGGTGGCGCTCTCCGAGCAAGCCGAGGGCCCGGGTCTCGGACGAAAGCTCATGAAACGCGAGGTCGGGCGACTCATCACCCCGGGGACTCAGCTCGACCCGGCCTTTCTGGAACGGAAGCGCAACAATTATCTTCTGGCCCTGACGAGGGAGCGGGAGGGATTCGGGGCGGCACTCTTGGATCTGGGAACCGCCGAGTTCTTGGTCGGGGAGGAGGGAGGAGGTGGAGCCGGCCTCCTCCAGGAACTCCTCCTCCGGGGCCCTTCGGAGATTCTCCTCCCCAAGACCCTTCGTGAGGATACCGCACTGGCCGCGTGGCTCACGGCGTCTGGCGCCACACTGACCGTGAGAGAGCCTGGAGAGTTTCATCGAGCCCGTGCACTGGAGCGCTTGAGAAGCCATTTCGGCGTGGCGTCGCTGGACGGGTTTGGCCTGAGCGGGGCCACGGTGGGGCTCCAGGCTGCGGGGGCGGCCCTTGGTTACCTCTACGAGACCCAGGCCGCTTCCCTCTCGCATCTATCGCGGATTCGGCGCCTCGCACCCGCTGAGTCTCTGGTCCTCGATGAGACGGCTTGCCGGAACCTCGAGCTCGTGGAAAGCCTTGACGGACGCTCACCCCGGGGCACCCTCTACTCAGCGATGGACGAGACCGAAACCCCCATGGGAGGCCGGCTCCTCCGCCTGTGGCTCCTCCATCCGGAACGAAACCCGGATGAGATCCGGACACGGCAGGACGCGGTTGAGGCGCTGGCGACGAGCCATGCCCTCGTAAGCGGCCTCAGAGAGATCCTGAGACAAATCGGCGATCTGGAACGGCTGGCAAGCCGGGTGGCCCTCGGTCTCGCCCATGCCCGCGATCTGATCGCGCTTCGCGCCTCGCTCGAACCAATCCCCTCCCTGAGGCACTCGCTCACGGAGGCCACGAGTCCCCGACTCCGCGAGCTCGGCGAGGCTCTCGAGGATCTGGGGTCGGTGCGCTCTCTTCTCGCGGAGGCCCTGGTGGATGACCCCCCGCTCACGCTCCACGAGGGGCGACTGATCCGACCCGGGTACAGTCGGGAGCTGGATGCCCTCAAGGAGGAGATCCGGGGGGCGCAGGAGTGGATCGTCGGGATGGAGGCGCGGGAGCGTCAGCGGACTGGGATTTCCGCGCTGCGGGTCCGGTTCAATCGAGTCTTCGGGTATGCCATAGAGGTCTCCAAAAGTCACATCGGCGCGGTCCCGGATGAGTACGTGAGGCGACAAACTCTGGTCGGGGGTGAGCGCTACACGACGCCGGAGCTGAAGGAGTATGAGACGAAGGTCCTCGGGGCTGAGGAGCGGATTCGGGCCCTCGAGCACGAAATCTTTGAGACGGTTCGCAGCCAGGTGGCCAAGGAGACCGAGCGAATTCTGGGGACCGCGCGGGCGGTGGCATGCCTCGACGTGCTCCATGCCTTTGCCCGTAGTGCCCGTACCTGGGGCGATGTTCGTCCTGTCGTGGACGACTCGACAGTCATCGAGATCGTGGGAGGACGCCATCCCGTGCTCGACCGGCAGACGCGAGATCTCCCCTTCGTCCCTAACGATGTGAGCCTCGACGGCATCGAGACCCAGATGGTCCTGGTGACCGGCCCCAACATGGCGGGCAAGTCAACGTACATGCGTCAGACCGCCCTGCTCGTCATCATGGCCCAGATGGGGGCCTTCATTCCGGCCAAGAGCGCGCGCATCGGGGTCATGGATCGGATTTTCACGCGGGTGGGGGCGCGTGACAACCTGGCACGAGGCCAAAGCACATTTCTCGTCGAGATGTCCGAGACCGCGAACATCCTTCATCACGCGACCTCGAGGAGCCTCATCCTTTTGGATGAGATCGGCCGCGGGACCTCGACCTACGATGGTCTGGCCATCGCTTGGGCGGTGGCGGAGTACCTCCACGAGCGAGTTCCCGGGGCGAAGGTGCTCTTTGCCACCCACTACCACGAGTTGATCCAGCTGGCCGACCAGTTCGTCCGGGTCAAGAACTTCCACGTGGCGGTGCGTGAGTGGAATGACGAGATTATCTTCCTTCACTCCGTCCGTCCCGGAGGGACCGACCGGAGCTACGGGATCCAGGTGGCTCGCCTCGCCGGCCTCCCCCCGGAGGTGATTGCCAGGGCCAAGGCGATCCTCGCAGGGCTTGAGGCCCAGAGTGGTCGGGCCGCGCCCGAAGAGGCGCCCCAGCTTTCCCTCTTCCCCGTACCTCACGACCTCCTCGAAGAGCTCTCGCGCCTGGACCCCGACCGCCTGACGCCGCTTCAGGCGCTGGGGAAGCTGCAGGAATGGAAGACCCGCTTCGCCCCGTGAACCGTATTCAGGTTCTCCCGGAATCCGTGGTCAACAAGATCGCGGCCGGTGAGGTGATCGAGCGTCCGGCATCGGTGGTCAAGGAGCTCCTTGAGAATTCGTTGGATGCCGGGGCGACCAGGATTACGGTGGATCTCCGGGAAACCGGGCAGGGTTTGATCCAGGTTACGGATGATGGCCACGGGATGACCTCTGACGAATCCCTCCTGGCCCTGGAGCGTCACGCGACGAGTAAGATCAGAAATGAGCACGACCTCCTGACGGTCACGTCTCTCGGGTTCAGGG
>JACOUJ010000254.1 GCA_016177865.1 Candidatus Rokuibacteriota bacterium | reverse complement strand
GCCAACCGCGACCGACTCGGGCACCGCCACGGCTACGCCAACCGCGACCGACTCGGGCACCGCCACGGCTACGCCAACCGCGACCGACTCGGGCACCGCCACGGCTACGCCAACCCCGACCGGCGGTGGCTCGAAGGGCGGCGCCTCGAAGGGCGGCGGCTCGACGGACGGCGGCTCGACGGACGGCGGCGGTTCGGTAGACGCAGAGCTGAAGGCAGAAGCAGAGCTGGAGGCGACCCTCAGCACGAGTTCCACGTCTGCGGAAGTCGAGGCATCAGCGAACGTCGGTTTCCAGGTAGCTGTCTCCTGGTAACAGCTACCTGGGGAAGGCGGGCGATAGCGATGTCGGGGCTCAACCAGCAGCGGAGCCGGCCTCCTGGCCCTTGTTGGCGTGATCGGCGGGGCGAAGCCAGGTGGACTAGGCGAAAGCGCCGATCGTTTGTCGACGAGATTATCGATGTTGCGGGTGCGCCGCCCCTGTTAAGGTCGCAAAACGAGGAGTTGAGGATGGACTCACAGTGGATAGCAGTTCCGCGGGCTCAGATGCCGGCCGCAACTGCCTGGTGGTGCCGCGATGCGGTACGCGGGTTTGGCAGCGTCGGCATTCCGGTAGGGGCCGGGGGGTAGGAGCGAACGGTGGGTACACGCCTGCTCATGTATAGCCAGGACGGGCTGGGGCTCGGGCATCTGCGTCGCGCCCATAACATCGCCCGCGAAGTCCTGGCCCTGGAACCGCAAAGCAGCATCCTTATCGTGGCTGACTCTCCGGCAACTTCTTTCTTTTCCGCCCTTCACGGCGTGGACTACCTCAAGCTTCCGACCATCGTAAAGCGAGATGCTCAGCGCTGGAGTGCCGAAACCCTGCATTTGAAGACGGAGGAGCTGGTAAGCCTTCGCGCCTCGATCATCAAGGAGACCTTCTGGGAGTTCCGGCCCGATGCGGTCCTGGTTGATCACATGCCCCTTGGCGCCTTGGGTGAACTGAAGTCCATGCTGGACAGTGCGGTGGGGAAGCGCAGGCGCCCTTTCCTCTTCTTGGGCCTGAGGGACGTGCTCGGTCAGCCCGAGGTGATTCGTCGAGCATGGCACGAACTCGGCGGGTACGAATACCTCAGCCACTACGATGCGGTGCTCATTTACGGATGCCGCGAGTTATACGACGCGGAGTCGGCATACCGTTTGACCCCCTCCGCGCAGGGGGTCAGATATTGCCACTATGTCGCCCCCGAGCCCGAAGGGGAGAGGGCCCCGGTGCCTCACCAGGGCGATGTTCCACTCATCCTGGTGATGGTTGGAGGCGGGCATGACGGCTTTCCCTTGGCCAGGGCCTTCGTGGACGCTCTGCCCATCCTCTTGCGCACGACGGACCTCCAGGCCCTGATCCTCACGGGCCCGAACATCCCAGCGGCGCAGCGTGAAGCCCTGGTGAGCCGCTCGGTCCCTTACCCCGTCGACGTGCGCTGCGAGGACGCCACGCCGTGGCTCCAGGCCGCATCAGTGGTGGTTACGATGGCGGGCTACAACAGCCTGTGCGAGGTGTTGAAGTGGCGAAAGAGGGCCCTGGTTGTACCGAGGCCGGGACCCAGTGCCGAACAGCGCATTCGCAGTCAATTGTTTTCGCAAAGGCGCCTGGTCCGTGTGGTCGATCCCGCCGACCTCACAGCAGAGCGTCTCGCTGAGGAGCTGGTTCGTCTCTTGGCCGACGATGACATGCCGCAGCCGGCCAACATTCCTCCGCTGGATGGAGCGCGACAGGCGACAAAGCTTCTGTTGGGCAGGTCGGCATTCGCTGGCACGGAGGTTACTGCCGCCAGCTAATCACCAATGGGGAGGGAGATTGGGTTATGACCATCGGAATCATCGGCTACGGAGTAGTGGGCAGCACCACCGCGGAGATGCTTAGACGCCTTGGCCACACCGTGGCAGTGAGGGATACGGACCCCGGCAGGATGGAGGAGGCTCGAGCTGAGGGGTTTGCAGAGCTGGACCAAGACGCGTCGCCGGATGTGCTGTTTATCTGCGTCCGCGAGGGTCACGTCCGGGACGTTCTCCGTTCGGCGCCGGATAGCCCTGTCACAGTCATTCGCTCCACGGTCCCGCCGGGCACGACCGAGGATCTATCTGAGGAGTTGGGACGCCCGCTGCTCTTCATGCCCGAGATATTGAGAGAGGCGACCGCTCTCTGGGATGCCTTGAACCCCAATCTCATCCTGATCGGTTGCCGGAGCAAAGAGGAGGGCGAGCGCCTCGCCGAACTATTGGCCCCCTTGATGGCGCCGATTGTGCTGGTGCCTCCATCGACGGCGGAGATGGTCAAACTGACCCTTAACGCCTACTTCCATACCCTCATCTCCTTCTGGAACGAGATTCATCTCATCTGCGAGCTGACAGGGCTCCAGTCCCATGTCGTCGGCAAGCTGTGCAGCCAGGATCCTAGGGTTTCCCCTTACGGCGCGACGATGCATGGCCGGCCTGCCGGCGGCACCTGCCTGCCCAAGGACCTGGCCCAGCTCATTGACTTCGCGGAGCGCAAGGGTTATGCGCCGGAGTTCTTGGGGGCAGTCAAGAATATGAATTCTAAGGTCGCAGGTTATCGTGTCGAAGTGGCGAAAAACGGTCACCGCCCCCGGAAGTCCCCCGGCCGCCGGCTGGCCGGGGCAGGGAGAACTGGATGAGCCCGCCCAAACTGGGATACGTACTCCGGATGTTCCCTCAGACTTCGGAGACGTTCATCGCAAACGAGATCTTGGAGCTGGAGAAACTCGGCTTGCCGATCGAGGTGTATTCCTACCGCAGGCCCAGGGAAACGGTTTCCCACGAATGTGTCCGCCTGATTCAGGCGCCCGTCCGCTACCTACCCGATCCCCTGTACCGCCACCCCAGGGCCCTCCTTCAGGCGAACAGGGTACTCTCTCGCCTGGAGCCCGACCGGTACCGGCGTACAGTCCGGTATGTGCTGGCTCGTTCCCTCAGGGCATTCAACCTCGATGTCTGGCGTCGCTTCCTTCAAGCGGTCTATCTGGCGTCCCTCCTCAAGGATAGCGACATAGCGCATCTTCATGCCCACTTTGCTCACAGGGTCACCCAGGTGGCGATGCTGGCTAGCATGCTCACTGGCATACCCTTCAGCTTCAGCGCCCACGCGAAGGACGTTTATGCGGCTAAGCCCGCTGACCTCAGGGAGAAGATCAGGGCCGCGCAGTTTGTCGTCACCTGCACCGGCGCCAACCATGAGTATTTGCAGCAGCTCGTGGAAGCTGAAGAGCGTACCAAGATTAAGCTCACGTACCACGGGGTCGATCTAAACAAGTTCAGGGTCCAGCAAAGGCTCCCCACCGAAACGCCCCTTATCCTGTCGGTCGGCAGGCTCGTTGAGAAGAAGGGCTTCTCGCACCTGCTGCTGGCCTGCCGGATCCTCAAGAGTAAAGGTCACCGATTTCGCTGCCTGATCGCCGGAGAAGGGCCGGAACGACGTGCTCTGGAACGGATGGTGAACAAGCTCGCCCTCCGTGACACGGTTGAGCTGTCGGGGTCCGTTAGCCAGGAGGCGATCCTGGACTTCTACCGACAAGCCACCGTCTTTGTGCTTCCTTGCCAGGTCCTGCGAAACGGCGACCGTGACGGCATTCCCAACGTCCTGGTCGAGGCGATGGCGGTCGGCCTACCGGTCGTGTCAACGGGCATCTCTGGCATCCCCGAGCTGATTACCAGCGGCCACGACGGCCTGCTGGTCCCGGAGCGCAACGCGCAGGCGCTGGCCTCAGTCCTTGAAGTCGTGCTGCGAGATGAGGCGTTAAGGAACGAGCTACGGGAGCGTGCGCGCTTCACAGTGGCTGAGAAATTCGACTCCAGGGTGAATGCCCAGAGGGTGGCGGCCCTGTTCTCGCGGGAACCTCTGCCTACCGAGCAACCTGAGACCGTCGCGGCTTTGGGACCATAGGGAGGCTTGACTGTTGCGAGCACTTGTCACCGGCGCCGCAGGTTTTATCGGATCGCACCTCACGGAACGGCTCCTAGAGCAAGGGGTCGAGGTGATCGCCATCGATTCCTTTACGAGCGCATATCCACGCTGGATGAAGGAGCTGAACCTGGGCTCCAGCCTTGGCCACCCGCGTTGCTCCTTCATCGAGGGTGATTTGGCCGAACTCGACGTTTCGCCCATCCTGCAGGAGGTCGACTGGGTCTTTCACCAGGCCGCGCAAGCAGGAGTACGGACCAGCTGGGGGCCCGCCTTTGAAGGCTACATTCGCAACAATGTTCTCGCCACCCAGCGGCTGCTGGAGGCGGCTAGGGGCAGCTCGGTCCGCAAGTTGATCTATGCCTCCTCTTCCTCCGTCTACGGCGATGCCGATACCCTCCCCACCCCGGAAACCGCCTTGCCTCGCCCGCTCTCGCCCTACGGTGTGACCAAGCTGACGGGCGAACATCTCTGCCTCCTCTACCGGCGACAGTTCCAGGTGCCGGTGGTGATCCTTCGCTACTTTACCGCCTACGGACCACGACAGCGGCCGGACATGGCGTTCCGGATCTTCATCGAGTCCCTTCTAATGGGGCAGACCATCGACATCTATGGGGATGGGGAAGTGAGCCGTGACTTCACCTACGTCGACGATGTGATCGCCGCCAACCTCCTGGCGGCCGAGAGAGGCCGGGCCGGTCGGGTCTACAACATCGGCGGCGGGGCCGAAGTGACCTTAACCGAGGTGATCCGGAAGCTAGGCACCCTGATGAGACAGGAGATCCGCGCGTCCTATCAGCGATCGACGGCGGGGGACGCGCGCCATACGGCGGCGGATATCGCTCTAGCGAGGAAAGAGTTGGGTTACCGGCCCAAGGTGAGCCTGGCAGAGGGTTTGATCCAGCAGATACGGTGGGTCAGAGATCTGATCGATTCGCCCTTTGCGGCCGAACCCTCTGCGATGGTGGCCAATCCCTCAAGACAAGTGCGGACTGTTTGGAGATGAGATTCGCCTATCTGTGCTGCGATTTTGGGGTGCCCATCTTGGGTACCAAGGGGGCGGCAGTGCACCTGCGCGAGACAGTGGATGCCCTTCGCCGCCTGGGACATGCAGTCCAAGTTTTCTCGCCGGACACGTCTCCGGAGGAGTCAGGCGTTCAATGGAACGACTGGTGTTCCATACCCCTGAACGGCTTTGCGGGCGACCTGGTGAGCACGCGCAAATTCCTGGATTTCCGCGGACTGCTGCATGCCAAAGACTTCGACGGGTTCCTTCGCCAGGCAACAACACCGGCGTGAGGGCGCTAAAGAGACGGCCTGAGCGGTCACCGCCCGTGCCTGCCGGATCGAGTTGCGGAGGGCGGGAAGGGGTGACGCTAGCGGAGGTAGGGAAGGCAGGACGGATTCAAAAGGCCGATATGATTCACAGTCACTTTTTCCGTTCCAATCTGCTCTTTCCTGACGCCTCGATTCGAGATATCCTACAAAACACCTGCGGCAGCATAGCCCGAGCCGAGAAACCGTACAATGGCAACGGCGCCTCGGCCACTTGGCCTGAAGCCGACGACGAATTCGCCGAGCGACCATGGCGGGGAATCTTCGTTCCGCCCAGGCCGCGGAAGTTACTTTTTTCCCTCGAACTGGCGGTTGGCGCCAACCGAAGAAGCATGGAAAGACTTTGTTAGCGCCTTTCGCGAAGACGTGGTGGTCATGACGCAGGCCTGCGACCTGGAACATCGCAAGGTTGAAAACGTCGTCCTCTGCCCCCATGTTTCCCTTTCGACCTTCCGCAGCACCTGGCAAGATTGGTTGATCGCCAGGAAGCAGAACCCTTCCGAAAAAGCCTGGAAACGCACCTGCGAAGACATCGCCGACGGCTATGTTTGGAACCAGGCCTTTCTGGACCGCTGCGACCTTCCTGGCCTGGCCACCGAGATCCGCGTGGTGGATTTCCATGATGTCTTTACCGTCCCGCGCTCCTTCCTGGAGGCGCTGCTGCAACGTCGGCAAGCGCCACGCCTGCGGCTGCTGCCGCCCTACCGTGAACATCTCGCCCAGGGCTTCGCCCGCTTTTTCATGCGTGTGGGGCTGCCACAGCCTATTGCCCCTTCCTGGTGAGCCCGATTGGTTCGACCGTGACGGTCGCGGTAGAGCAGGACAAGCGCCGCCTGGACGGCCTCAGCGGTCGCCGCCCGTGCCTGCCGGATCGGGTTGCGAACGTCGGCAAGGGGTGAGGGTCGCGGAGGTATGGAAGGCGGGACGGATGCAAAAGGTCGATGTGATGCGCGT
>JACOUJ010000253.1 GCA_016177865.1 Candidatus Rokuibacteriota bacterium | reverse complement strand
CTCGCGGGGCTTCGAATCGGCTACGCGATCGGACCCCCAAGGCTGATCCGCGACCTGGACCGCGTGCGCGAACCCTTCAATGTCAACCGCCTTGCCCAGGTTGCCGCCGTGGCGGCCCTCCAAGATCTCGACCATCGCGAGCGGACCCGGACGGTGGTGCGTGAGGAACGAGATTTCCTGACGAACGAATACCGGCGACGAGGCTTCCGGCCTGTCCCGACTCAGGCCAATTTCATTCTCGTCGCGGTCGGGCCGGAGGCCTCGGCCATCCGGGACCGCATGCTCAAGGAGGGCGTTCTCGTGCGGGAAGGAAACGCTGTCGGATTCCCGGGTCACCTCAGGGTCACAGTCGGGACCCGGGAACAGAACATGAAGATGCTTCAGGCGCTCGACCGCGCCCGGGGCTAACGTTTGGAGGCTGGCTTGGGTTGAGGCCGAGCGCGCCCCGCCCGGCGCTCCAGTTCATCAACCTTCTGGGCGAGCTCGCGTCGCTCCGCGCTCAACGCCTGAACTTTCTGCTCCATCTCCCCCGACAGACGTTGAGCCTGCTTCACCTGAAGACGAAGCGTTTCGTTCTCCCGCTGAAGGGCCTGGAGCTCCGCGCGAAGCTGAGTCTCCCGATCAGCGGCGCGCCGCCACTGAATCCCAGCCAAGAGCGCCAGCGCGGCCAGAACGATGATGGCGACAATAGTCCACGGCCGGCGCCTCGGCTCTTCCTCCAGATCCTCCAGGCCCTCTTCCCGGGACATATCGAACTCGGCGCTCCCAGCCGCATTCTACCCGCCCGCCCGGAGGGCTGTCAAAGCTTTTCGGCCCTTCGCGGTTCCGACACCCTGGGGTATAATTCCCGAAACGAGCTCATGGCGGACCTCTCTCTCAAGCGCTTCTTCGATCGCGTCATCCGATTGAGCTTCGCCGACCTCGGCCTCCGTGGCGAACCGGTGGCAGAGCACCTCTCGACTCTTCTCACGCGCTTCGCCAGGACCGAGCAGCTCTACGCGATTCGCGGCGCGCGGGGAGAGCGGCTCGAGACCGTGGCGAAGCTTCTCGTCGAGATTCAGCGGGCTTGGGATTTTCAGGCTCCGGACTTCGACCCGTTCCGCGAGAGGGCCGTCCGCCAGCAGATCGGAGACTACACCCTTTTCATGACGGGCGTCTTTCGGGAGCACGTGGAGCGGGTGGCGGCGGTCAGCTACTACCTCCGCGAGGGGAAACGGGCATACCGGGTGGTCTCCGAGATTGACCGCTCAGCCCTCCGCCCCGCGGCCCCGCTCTTCTCGACTCTGGCTGACCGCTTCGAACGATACGTCGGAGTCCTCAACTATGTGCGCAAGGTCCACCTCCGCCCCGAACTTTACCCCGGTCCGCACCAAGATACCCTCCGTCTTCTTGCCGAGTGGTAACAGGACCCAGGGCGTCTGCCGGACCTGAATCCGGCGCCTGCCGGCGCCTCGTCGAGCGCCTTCTGGATGACCCCGCGGCAGGAGCGGCGGCTGAGGCGCTCGCCCGTTTCTCCGCCGAGACCCTGGAGGACGCCCTGAAGACCCTGCTACCGCGCGGCGGCGAGCTTCTCCCGATTTTGCTCGGGCTCGAAGACTCGCACAAGAAGGCCCTTCGCAGGGTCGCCAAACGCATCAGGTACCGCCTCCAGAGCGCCGGCGTGCCCCTTCCGAAACAATCTCTCCCTCCCTCCCCCCCGGCGGCGGCCTGGAGGCTCACGGAGGCGTGGGCTTCGCCCATAGATGGGACGGGCTCCCGTGCTTTCTGGCTCGTCGCCGAGGGGCCATACGGCCAGTGGCTTCGCCTTTCCGTCGTTCTCAACGACCAGGTGGGAATCTTGGATGCCGCCGGTGGTCCCATCACCAAGAAGCGAATTGCCGAAGAGTTTCAACATCTCCAAACACATGGAGAGCTCCGCTGGATCTCGCTGTCCCCCGACTATACCCGGGGCCTGATCGCCGAGGCCGTAGAAGTCCAGAGAGACGAGCCGCCCCCGAAAGACTTTCTCCGTTGGCAAAGCTTTCTGGTCGGCCTGCCGATCTCCCGTCCCCTGATCCTCGAGAACCTCGACCCCGAGGGCATTCGCGCTGACCCGACGCTCCTCGACCACTCGGCGGAGCTTCTGGCTCAACCAGAGTTGGCTGGCTGGTTTCTCGACCCGGACGTGGTTCTGTCAGCCGCCCTTGAGCGGGAAGAAGCGCGGGCCAGCCGGCTGGTGCTCTCCGACGCTCAGAAGGCAGATCGCGAGGCCTCCATCGTGGCGCGCACGGCTGACGAGCGCTTCACCGAAGCCGAGCGGAACCGCTGGCGCAGACGGCTGGAAGAGACCGCCCATCTCTTCTGGCAGACCGAACGACGACGGGAAGCTGCCCTTGCGCTGGCGGCAGCCGTGGCCCTGGGTGACAGCGAGCGGTCCCCCCGCTATCAGCCGTTTTGCCTCGCGGTGGTCCGAAGGAGCCTGGACGTGGCCGCCGAGGTCCAGGCCGGGAAGCTCAAGGCCGATGCGGTGAGGCGACTGCCTCGTCGACCGACCCGCAGCGGATCCCAAAAATCATGAAGGGCGGCCTCACCGACGTCCCGGGGATCACCGTCGGCCACGCGACAGACACCCGGGCACTTACAGGATGCACTGTGGTCCTCTGTGAATCCGGGGCCGTGGGTGGAATGGAGATCCGCGGCTGGGCCACAGGCGTGGCGGGCCTCGATCTCCTCGATCCCCGCCACCTCGTCGAGTCGATTCACGCCGTTTGCCTCGCCGGGGGAAGCGCCTTCGGCCTGGAAGCGGTCTTCGGCGTGAAGCAGTTCCTCGAAGAAAAGGGAATCGGCTTCCCGGTTGCCAACACCGTCGTTCCCTTGGTGGCGGGCGCAATCCTCTTCGACCTGACCGTGGGCGACGGACGGGTCCGCCCTGACAAGGTGATGGGGTACCACGCTTGCCTGAATGCCACCGCCGGCAAAGTGCCAGAGGGAAGCGTGGGAGCCGGCACCGGGGCCACGGTCGGAAAGCTCCATGGGATCGCGGGCGCCATGAAAGGCGGGATTGGCAGCGCCAGCGTGAAGATTGGACGAGTCGTGGTCGCAGCCCTCGTCGCCGTCAATGCCTTCGGTGATGTTCTGGACCCGGGGACTCGCAAGATTCTCGCCGGCGCCCGCACCTCGCCGAGCCGGCGAACCTTCGTGAACACGGCTGAGGCT
>JACOUJ010000252.1 GCA_016177865.1 Candidatus Rokuibacteriota bacterium | reverse complement strand
GCTGAGCGGGCCTCGATCCTCTGGCGCCTCCTCCAAGGAGGTGGGGCGTGGGTGGTGACGACACCTGAGGGCGCGACGGCGCCACTGCCCTCCCCTCGGGTGTTCCGAAGCGCCGTCATTGATCTGATCGTCGGGAAGTCCTTCCCGCGCGATGCGTTGGTGGAGCATTTGGTGGCGGCGGGATACGAGCGGGTAGAGACGGTCGTCGAGGTCGGCCAGGTGAGTGTCCGAGGTGGGCTGGTGGATGTCTTCTCCCCGGCGGGCGCGAGCCCGATCCGGGTCGAGTATTTTGGCGACGAGGTCGAATCGTTGCGCGAGTTCGATCCGACCTCTCAGCGCTCGACGAGAGCGCTTACCGAGGCATCCCTGCTTCCTCTGGATCAGGGCGAAGAGGGCGTGAGCCTGTTCGACTATCTCCCCTCGGCCCCCGTGGTCGTGACCGACCCCGCCTTGCTTCAGGGGACGACGCAGAGCGGCGACGGACCAATAGACCTCGAGACCGCTCTCAGGGGTCGCCAGCAAGTCTGTCTGGGGCTCCTCGTCACGGCGGGTGAAGCCGAACCTCGGTTCCGGCTCGAGACCCGCTCTTTGGAGAACTTCCGCGGCCAATTCCGGAAGCTCGCGGCTCAGCTCCAGGCGTGGCTCGAAGAGGGATACCGTGTGCGCCTGTTGACCCCCGAGCCCGATCGGCTGCGCGAGATCCTCCGCGGGCACGATCTCTGGGCGGAGGTCACGGAGGAGCTCCTGGGGGCCGAGCGCCTGGCGATCCTCCGAGGGGACTGCTCGACCGGCTTCGAGTGTCCCGCCCTCGGGCTGATCGTCCTCGGAGACGGCGAGCTCTTTGGGGTCCGACGGCACGTCCTCCGCCGTCCCGCCTACAAGCGCGGCAGAGGCCTGGCCTCCTTCGCTGAGCTCCAGGTGGGAGACCTGGTGGTTCACGCCGACCACGGCATCGGCCGCTACCTGGGACTGGTGACGCTCAAGGTTGAAGGCCGAGAGGGAGACTATCTGCTTCTGGAGTATGCCGAAGGAAACCGCCTCTATCTCCCGATCCAGCGACTCGCCGCCGTCTCCAAGTATGTGGGGGGGGACAGTTCGGCCCGGCTCGATCGCCTGGGAGGGAGCGCGTGGCAGCGCGTCAAGGAGTCGGTCCGCCGCTCCCTCAGAGATATGGCCCAAGAGCTCCTCGATCTCTATGCGAATCGCACCGTTCTCGAGGGGCACGCCTTTGCGCCGGATCCGCCCTGGCAGGCCGAGTTTGAGGCGGCGTTCCCCTTTGAAGAGACCGAGGATCAGCGCGAGGCGATCGTGACGGTGAAGCACGAGATGGAACAGCCCCGCCCGATGGATCGCCTGGTCTGCGGCGACGTGGGGTACGGCAAGACCGAGGTGGCAATGCGGGCCGCCTTCAAGGCGGCGACCGACGGCAGGCAGGTGGCCGTCCTGGTTCCGACGACGATCTTGGCCCAGCAGCATTGGGCGACCTTCCAGGATCGCTTCGCGCCGTATCCGCTCAAGGTGGAGATGCTCTCCCGCTTCCGGACCGCGCGGGGGCAAAAGAAGATCCTGGCCGGGCTCAAGACAGGAGCCGTGGACGTGGTCATTGGCACCCATCGCCTCCTCGAGAAGGATGTGGTCTTCAAGGACCTGGGCCTCCTGGTGATCGACGAGGAGCATCGCTTCGGGGTGGCTCATAAGGAGAGGCTCAAGCAGCTTCGCAAGAGCGTGGATGCTCTCACCCTCACCGCGACCCCCATCCCTCGCACCCTTTCGATGGCGCTCTCGGGGATCCGGGACCTCTCCGTCATCGACACGCCTCCTCCCGATCGCCGGGCCATTGAAACCGTGGTGGCGCGCTTCGACCGGCGGCTGATCAAGGAAGCCATCGAGCAGGAGGTGAGCCGCGGGGGCCAGGTCTTCTTTGTCCACAACCGGGTCCAGTCTCTCCCCAGCATGGTCCGCTTCCTCGGCTCGCTCGTCCCCCACGCGCGCCTCGCCATGGCCCACGGCCAGATGCGGGAACGGGAGCTGGAGTCCATCATGCTCCGCTTCGTGGCCGGCGAGTATGATGTGCTGGTCTCGACGGCCATTATCGAGTCGGGTCTCGACATCCCCGCGTGTAATACCATCATCATCAACCGGGCGGATCGCTTTGGTCTGGCCCAGCTCTACCAGTTGCGGGGCCGGGTCGGGCGAGACCGGTTCCAGGCGTATGCCTATCTCCTCATCCCGGCTGACGGCGGGTTGGACACCACGGCCCAAAAGCGACTCCGGGTGATCCAGGAGTTGACGGAGCTCGGCTCGGGGTTCAAGATCGCAATCCGGGACCTGGAGATCCGCGGGGCCGGGAACCTCCTGGGGGCCGAGCAGCATGGGCAGATCGCGGCGGTGGGGTTTGATCTCTACTGCCAGCTTCTGGAACAGGCCGTCCGGGAGCTCAAGGGCGAAGCGGTCAAGGAGGAGGTTGACCCGATCGTAGCGATTGAGGCCGAGGCTTTCATCCCCGAGGAGTACGTCGGCGACGTTCACGAGCGCCTCGCCCTGTATAAGCGGTTGGCGGCGCTTCACCAGGACGCGGAGGTTGAGGAAGTCCGCGCGGAGCTTTCCGACCGATTCGGGCCCCTCCCCAGCCCGGTCCGTCAGCTCCTGGAGGTGGTCGAGCTTCGGATCCTCGCCCGCCACCTCGGTATCGCGAAGGTGGAGGCGATTGGCCAAAAGGCTCTCATCACGTTCGCGCCGTCCACGCCGGTTCCCCCCGACCGTCTCCTCACCCTGATTCGACAGGGGCGGGGGCGGACTCGCCTCGTACGAGACTACCTCCTCGAAGCCCCACTTCCTGGCGGCGGATGGGGAGCCGTCCACGGAGCCCTGAGGGCACTCGTAGAGAGGCTTAGATGATCCGGGTCTTCACGATCGCGGCTTTGATCCTCGTCGTGGCAGGATGTGGGTGGTTTGGCGCGAAGGGTCCCGATGTCTCCCTCGTGGCACGAGGCAGCGCTCGGCTCCCCTCCCAGCCGCCGCCCCCGGTGACGGACGCCCAAGTGGTGGTGGACCGCGTCATGGCCGTTGTCAACCAGGAGGTCATCACGCTCTCCGAGCTTCAGGAGGCCGTGGCGTTCTACCTTCGGGAGTCAAAGCAAGGCCGACCCAAGGACGACGCTGAGGCGGACGCACTTGAGGCGCGCGTGCTCCAGCGACTCGTGGAGCACCGCCTTCAAGTTCAGGAGGCCAGGCGTGAGAAGCTCGAGGTGGTAGAGGAGGAGCTGCGGGAGGCTGTGGATGAGGCCGTCCGGCGGAGTGGTCTGGAGCGCGTCCAGTTCGAGCGGGAGCTCCGGGG
>JACOUJ010000251.1 GCA_016177865.1 Candidatus Rokuibacteriota bacterium | reverse complement strand
GCTGATCCCAAAGGGCGCGGAGCTCCCCGTGTACGGGCCGACCACTCCCACCTTGACCGAAGCGGCAGACGCGTCAGCGACAAAGCCGAGAAGGGCGAAGGCGGCAACGCAGAGAAGGCGAATCCACATATGATTTCCCTCCGACCCGTTGAAATTGGGACGATACTACCTGGCGACACGTGTCATGTCAAGAGTATGAACTTAAGACTATTTGAGGGGTAGCCGCTACCGAGCGCGGCGGCCGGGGGCTCGCCCGGAGCGAGGCGGAGGTCCCCCACTGGGATGTCTCCGCCGCGCCTCTCGGGCTCGCCGTTCGTCGGCGAACCGCCGCCGCTCCTCGGCAGTGGGCTTGATCTCGGGAAGAAAGACGGCATCCTCCGGCCACTCAACCCGGATCTTCTGGCCGATGAACTGCTCCACTGTTTCAAGCGTGAGGGCGCTCGCCTCATCGACGAGTGAGATCGCCTTCCCCTCGGCCCCCATCCGCGCGGTCCGGCCGATGCGGTGGACGTAGTCCTCCGCATCCTGGGGGAGATCCCAGTTGATGACGTGACTCACCCCTTCGATGTGAAGGCCACGCGAGGCCACGTCCGTCGCCACGAGGATCGGGAGCCGGCCTGCCTTGAAGTCAGTGAGAACCTTGAGCCGCTGACGCTGGTCCACATCCCCGGTCAGCGCCCGGGCGTGGTAGCCATTCCGCGTCAAGCGCTCGACAAGCTGGCGCACCGCCTCGCGCGTGTTCGTAAAGATGAGGGTCCGCCCCGGCCCTTCGCGCTTGAGGAGCCCCAGGAGCAGAGACAGTTTCTCGTGGCGCCCGACATGGTAGAGGACCTGTTCGGCCGTCTCCACGGTCATCTGTCCCGGGTTGACCGTGATCTGGACGGGATTGTTCATGTGCTCCCAGGTCAGCTCCATGACCCGGAACGAGAGCGTGGCGGAAAAGAGGAAGGACTGGCGCCGCTCCGGGGGAGGACAGCGGCGGAGGAGAAACCGGATGTCGTCTATGAATCCCATGTCGAACATCCGGTCCGCCTCGTCGATGACGACGACCTCGACCCGCCCGGGACTCCAGACTCGCTGCTTCATGTAGTCGAGGAGCCGACCCGGTGTCCCCACGAGGATCTCCACGCCGCCCCGGAGCGACTCCCGCTGCTTCGCGTAGTCCACCCCGCCATAGACGGCGTGGATCCGAAATCCGGTGAAGCGCCCGAGCAGCCGGGCATCGGCCTCGATCTGGACGGTGAGCTCCCGGGTCGGGGCGACGATGAGGGCACGGGGGGCAGTGACGGGGCCCGGACGCGGGACCGGACTGCGCAGCAAGCGAGTAAAGAGGGCGATGAGGAAGGCGGCGGTCTTGCCCGTACCCGTCTGAGACTGACCCGCCACGTCCTTGCCGCTCAGGGCGACGGGGAGGGCGGCCTCCTGAATCGGCGTGCACTCGGCAAAGCCCGCGGCCTCGACCCCTCGACGGACCGACTCTGGAAGATCCAGCTCAGTGAATTTCATTCAGCGGGTTACACGGGGCAGACGATTTGGCCCATGCGCTCCGTCAGCTTGAGGTTCTCGCGGTAATCCACGGGCACCTCCACCACGACCGGCCCCCGGGACGCGAACGCCGTCTTCAGCGCGGGGATCAGCTCACCTGCCCCCTCGATCCGAATCCCAGTAGCCCCGAAGGCCTCGGCCAGCCGGACAAAGTCGGGGTTTCGGAAGGCGACGCCCATTTCCCGCCCGTAGCGGGTCAGCTGCTTCAAGCGGATGGAGCCGTAGGCGTCGTCGCGGAAGATGAGGACGACGACGTTCAGCCCCAGGCGTACCGCCGTCTCCAGCTCCTGGATGTTCATCAGGGCCCCGCCGTCGCCGCTCAGGGCCAGGACCCGGCGCTCCGGCGCGACGAGCTTGGCCGCGATCGCGCCCGGCAGGGCGATCCCCATGGCAGCGTAGCCGTTCGAGATGAGGACCGTGTTGGGCTCATATGCCGGGTAGAGGCGGGCGATCCAGAGTTTATGGGCCCCCACGTCGGAGATGACGAGGTCTCCAGGCGCGAGGACCGACCGGACATCGTGGAGCAGACGCTGGGGTTTCATCGGAAAGCCCTCGTCCATGGACCCCTCTTCCAGCTCCCGAAGGATCCACTCGTGGAGAAGTCGGCTCGGGGCGGGGTCTCGCCGGACCTGGCAGAGGTCAGTGAGCAGCTCGATCGCTTCGCGAATGTCCGCCACGACCTCCACCGCCGGCTGGTAGTGGCTATCCACCTCGGCTGGCGTGAAGTCGAGGTGGATGATGGTCTTGTCCCGCTCCGGGTTCCAAAAGGTCGGGGCGTACTCGACCGGATCGTACCCGATGGCGAGGACCAGATCGGCCAGGTCAAAGCCGCAGGAGGCATAGTCGCGGACTTGGAGCCCGATCGTCCCCAGAAAGAGCTCCGAGTCCCACGGGACGCACCCCTTGGCCATGAAGGTGTTGACCACGGGGATCCCGATCTTCCGGGAAAACGCACGAAGCGCCGCCGACGCGTTCCCCCGGATCACCCCGTTACCGGCAAAGAGCAGCGGGCGCTTGGCCCGATCAATCAACTCCGCGGCCTGCCTCAGGGCCAGGCGGTCCGGTGACGGCCGCCGCGGGCGCTCGGGCGAGAGCGGCTGGGAGGCGGCCTCTACCAGTTCGTCGGCCACGTCCTCGGGAAGCTCCAGATGGCAGGCGCCGGGCTTCTCGGTTTGCGCCAGCTTGAAGGCCTTCCGCACCACCTCGGGGATCACGCGGGCGACCTCGATCCTGGCATTCCACTTCGTGATCGGGCGGAAGAGGTGAACGATGTCTACGTACTGGTGTGACTCTTTATGAACGCGGTCCCGCCCGGCCTGGCCGGTGAGCGCGACGACCGGGGCTCGGTCCAGGTTCGCGTCGGCCACCCCGGTGACCAGATTGGTGGCGCCGGGCCCGAGCGTCGCCAGGCACACGCCGGCGCGGCCGGTGAGCCGGCCATAGACATCGGCCATGAAGGCCGCTCCCTGCTCGTGGCGAACCGGAACAAAACGGATCGTTGAATCCACAAGGGCATCGGTGAGAGCCAGCGTCTCCTCGCCCGGAAGGCCGAAGATCACCTCGACCCCTTCGTTCTCGAGACAGCGAACGAGGAGCTCCGACGCCTTCACGGAGTCCGGGCCGGGGCGCGCCGGCCGAAAATGCGTGCCGAGACGACCCCCAGCTCGTAGAGGAGCGTGAGCGCGGCCAGCATCAAAAGCATGTTGAACGCGTCAGGGGTCGGCGTGAGGAAAGCCGCGGCGATTGCATTGATCAGAATGGCGTACTTCCGGTTCCGCGAGAGAAATTGCGGGGTCACGAAGCCGAGCTTGGCCGCAACGGTGATGGCCAAGGGAACTTCGAATACCAGGCCGAAGGCCAGGGCGAACTTGAGGATGAAGTCCACGTACGCCCCCACGGAGATGACGGGGGTGAGATCCTCCGTCTTGTAGGTCAGGAGGAAGCGGATGGCGAACGGAATGACATACCGCAAGCAGAACGTCACGCCGATCGCAAAGAACACGGTGGAGAGAATGACGAACGGCGTGGCGAATTTCCTCTCGTGAGGGAGGAGACCGGGGGCGATAAAGGCCCAGACCTGATAGAGGATCACGGGAAGGGTCAGGAGAAGGCCGGCCACGAAGGCCACCTTCATGTTGACCCAGAAGGCTTCAGTCGGGGTCAGGAAGACCAGCTTCACCCCCAAGGGACGGGCGAGGAACTTGATGATCTGATCGGAGAAGTAAAAGGTGGCAAAAAACCCGAGGCCGACGGCGATCACGCTCCACAGGATGCGTTTTCTGAGCTCCTCCAGGTGGGAGAAGAACGGGAGCTTTTCGTCCGCGACCGACCGGGCCATAAGGTCAGGACACGGGGATGAAATGCTTGAGGGAGCCGACGCCTCTGCCGACGGCGAACCCCTCGCGGATCGCCCGGGTCACGTACTCCTTCGCTCGCCCCACGGCCTCGGTGAGCGGGAGGCCGCGCGCGAGTCCCGCTGCGATCGCCGCCGAGTACGTGCAGCCTGTCCCGTGGGTGTGAGGCGTTTGGATCCGCTCGGCCGTGAAGGGGAGGAGCGCTCGCCCATCAAAAATAGGGTCCAGGGCGTCCTCCTTCAGGTGACCACCCTTGACGAGAACGGCGCGCGCTCCGAGCCGATGGATCCGACGGGCCGCCTCCTCGATTCCCTCCCGGTCCTTCACCGGGATCTCCGCCAAGACCTCCGCCTCGTGG
>JACOUJ010000250.1 GCA_016177865.1 Candidatus Rokuibacteriota bacterium | reverse complement strand
TTATCGTCGAAGAAGACGCCCGCTGATCGCTGAAGCTGGCTGACCACGACCCGCTCAGTCCCGTTGATAATGAAGGTCCCCTTTTCCGTCATGAGCGGGAGCTCGCCGAGATAGACTTCCTGCTCCTTGATGTCCCGGATAGACCGTGAGCGAGTCTCTTTGTCCTGCTCGTAGACCACGAGGCGCAGCGTCACCTTCAGGGGGATCGCGTAGGTCATCCCCCGCGCGTGGCATTCCTCCACCGAATACTTCGGATCGCCAAAGTGATAGCCAACGAACTCCAGCGAGGCGTTCTCGTTGTAGTCGGTAATGGGGAAGACCGACTTGAACACGGCCTGGAGTCCAACATCTTCCCGCCGCTCCGGCGGGACCTCGTTCTGGAGGAAGGTCTCATACGAGGATTTCTGGATCTCGATGAGGTTAGGAATCTCCACAATGGAAGGGATCTTTCCAAAGTCCTTTCGCACCCGTCGCCCGCACTGGGTTGTCCCGGCCATCGTTTCTCGCGCCTCCTTCTCTTCACACCCCGAGGGCACGTGCCCCCTCTACCTGCCCTGCCCGGTGACTTTCCCCGGGCCCGCGCCCATCCCGATCCGGGAGTGGGTGAGGACAGGCCGACCCGCCAAACGGGCCTACTTCACCTCGACGGAGGCTCCCACCTCCTCGAGCTTTTTCTTGATGTCCTCGGCCTCGGCCTTGGATACCTTTTCCTTCACCGGCTTCGGGGCCTCGTCCACAACGGCCTTGGCCTCCTTCAGGCCGAGGCCCGTGAGCTCCCGAACCACCTTGATCACCTGGATCTTCTTCTCCCCGGTGTTCGTAAGGATCGCGTCAAACTCGGTTTTTTCCTCTTCCGCCGCCGCGGTACCGGCGGCCACCCCACTCGGTGCCGCCACACCGACGGGCATGGTTGCAACGGCCGAGATCCCGTACTTTTCCTGTAGCCCCTTGACGAGACGGTTTAAATCCAGCACCGTCCAGCCGTCGACAGATTCCAGGACGTCGTCCACACTCACCTGTGCCATGCTCTCCCTCCTTGTTTAGGGAGGGGTGAGCCGCCCCGCTCCCCCTCCAATCTCCCCCATGCGCTTAGCAACACGTAAGCCCCTTCCATTTCCTGAATCACGCTTCAGATTCAGGGGTCTTTCTCTCGGCTGGCCCGGATTTGATCGACCAGAGAGATGAAAGTCCGAAGGAGTCCCTCAAGCGTCGTGACGAGGCCGAGAAGGGGAGCCTGAAATGCCCCCACGACCTGTCCGAGCAGGACCTCCTTCGGCGGCAAATCGGCCAGGGCCCGGACCCCTTCCGGCGCAAGGATCGTTCCCTCCACATACCCCGCCTTGATCTGGAGCGCAGGATTCCCTCGCTGGAAGGCCTGAAGGGCCCTGGCCAATGCGACCGCATCCCGACGGGAAAAGGCGAGGGCGGTGGGACCAGTCAGGTACCGCGAAACCCTTTCCAGGGAGGAACCCCGGATCGCCCTCCGGGCTAGCGTGTTCTTCACGACAGTGTACTCGGCAGACACGGCCTTGAGCTGCCGTCGAAGGTCAGCCAGTTGCGAGACCGTCAGACCCCGATACTCCGTCAGGATGGCCGAGCGCGCCCCTTCGAGCCGCTCCCTGAGGGCCTCGACCATCTCCACCTTTGCCGCGGTTGCCATGCCTCCCCCTATTTGTGCCGCTCCAACTAACGTCGCGACCCGCTATTTCCCGAACATGTTCGCGACGCGGATCGCGTCCACTCGAATCCCCGGACCCATGGTGGCCGAAAGCGTGACGCCACGGAGGTAGTGCCCTTTCGCCGAGGCCGGCTTGGCCTTCATCACGGCCTCGAGAAGAGCCAGGGCGTTTTCGTGAAGCTGGCTTGGTGGAAATGAGGCCCTGCCCACCGGGGCGTGAATGATTCCAGCCTTGTCCACCTTGAACTCAACCTTCCCCGCCTTGACCTCTCGGACAGCCCGGGCGACGTCAAAAGTGACGGTCCCCACCTTAGGATTGGGCATCAGGCCGCGAGGCCCCAAGATCTTCCCCAGCCTCCCGACCTGTCCCATCATGTCCGGGGTGGCAATGGCGTTATCGAAGTCGAGCCACCCGCCCTGGATCCTTTCAACCATGTCCTCTGCCCCGACGAAGTCGGCCCCGGCCTCCCGAGCTTCCCTTTCCTTCTCGCCCTTGGCGAAGACCAAGACTCGAACCGACTTCCCGATGCCGTGCGGAAGGACCACGGCGCCACGGACCATCTGGTCGGCGTGCTTGGGGTTCACCCCTAGGCGGATCGCGGTCTCCACAGTCTCGTCAAACTTGGCGGTCGCCGTCTTCTTGACCAGCTCCACGGCCTCCTCGAGGGAATAGGACCGGGAGGGATCCAAAGAGGTAAGGGCCTGGGCATAGCGCTTAGCAACGGCCATAAGACTCCTCTCTAGCCGACGACTTCGATCCCCATGCTGCGTGCCGTACCTTCCACGATGCGCATCGCAGCATCGAGGGAGTCGGTATTCAGGTCCGGGAGCTTCGTCTGGGCGATGTCCCGAACCTGTGCGCGGGTCACCTTGCCGATCTTGTCTTTGTGGGGAATCGCCGAGGCCTTCGCGATCCCTGCTGCGCGCTTCAATAGGATGGCCGCCGGAGGGGTTTTCACCACGAAGGTGAAGGAACGGTCCTGATAGATCGTGACCACGACGGGGAGAACCAGTCCCTCCTGGCTCCCGGTCTGAGCGTTAAACCCCTTACAGAACTCCATGATGTTGACCCCGTGCTGGCCGAGGGCGGGGCCGACAGGCGGCGCAGGGGTAGCCTTCCCGGCCGGTATCTGGAGTTTGACGATCGCCTGGACCTTTTTCGCCATGGGTCAGATTCGCTCCACCTGGTAATACTCCAGCTCCACGGGGGTCAGCCGCCCGAAGATCGCCACCATCACCTTCAACTTGCCCCGCTCCGGGTTTAGATCATCGATCGCGCCCATGAAATTGATGAAGGGCCCTTCGATGACCCTGACCTTGTCCCCTTTCTGAAACACCGACTTGGGCTTGGGCTTCTCGGCCCCCACCTCCATCTGGTAGAGGATCTCGTCCACCTCCTCCTGGGGAAGCGGGGCGGGGCGGGACCCTGACCCGACAAACCCGGTGACCTTGGGGGTTGACTTCACCAGGTGCCAGGTCTCGTCGTTCATCTCCATCTCCACCAGGACGTAGCCCGGGAAGAACTTCTGGGGAGTGATCTTTTTCTGGCCCCGCTTGATCTCGACCACCTCCTCGGTGGGCACGATGACGCGGGGAATCTGTTCTTCGAGCCCAAAGACCTTGGCCCGCTGCTCGATAGAGGCCTT
>JACOUJ010000249.1 GCA_016177865.1 Candidatus Rokuibacteriota bacterium | reverse complement strand
CTACCGGCAGCCGATCGTGAAAGACCTGGCCCTCTACGGCGAGATGCACCGCTTCCTCCCGGCCCTGGCCCGCTGGGTCGGGGCGTCCGTCGCGGAGGTGCCTGTCAGCCATCGGCCCCGCCGCCACGGCAGATCAAAATATGGCCTCGGCCGGACCCTCAGGGTCCTTCTCGATCTCTTCACGGTGAAATTCTTGATGAGCTACTGGACGCGCCCCATCCAGATCTTCGGGCTCATTGGCCTCCTGACGGGTGGGGCCGGGCTCCTGCTCACGCTCACCCTTGCCGCTCAGCGTCTCTTCTTGGGGGTTGCCCTGGGGAACCGCCCCATTCTTTTGCTCGCGGTGCTCCTGGTCGTCGTGGGGATTCAGTTCATCACGATGGGCCTCCTCGCAGAGATGCTGGTTCGCACCTACCACGAGTCTCAGGGGAAGCCTATTTACAGCATCCGCGAAGTGGTGGGGGTCCGTCAGGAGCCGGGGAAAGAGGATCGGTGATCCGGAAGGGCCCGTGAGTCCTTCCCCGCGCCTGGTCCTTCTCCTCGTCTTCCTCTTCTATCTCGCCCTCACCGCGGTCGCGACCTACCCTCTGATCATCGAGCTTCCGACCGCGGTCATCGACTTCGGCGACCCCCTTTTGAACTCGTGGATCCTGGCCTGGAACGCTCATGCCCTCCTCACGGATCCACTCCGGCTCTTCGACGCCAACATCTTCTACCCTCACCGCTGGACCTTGGCCTATTCCGAACTGCTCATCGTGCCGAGTCTCCTCGGGCTTCCGATCACCCTGATGTCGGGGAACTCCATCCTCACCCATAACCTCCTCCTCTTCACCTCCTACGCGCTCTCGGCCTTTGCCGTCTACCTTTTGGTGGTGTCTCTGACCGGTGACCGGCGGGCCGGGCTCGTGAGCGGGGTGATCTTCGCCTTCGCCTCCTTCCGCATTGGGCGCCTGGGGCAGCTCCAGATCCAACTCGGGTATTGGATCCCGTTTGCGTTCTATTTCCTCCACCGCTTCGTTCACGGCTATCGATGGAGGGATCTCTTGCTCTTTGCCCTGATGGCCGTGGCCCAGACCCTGTCGAATGGCCACTATGGGTATTACCTCGCGTTGGCCGTCGCCCTCTTTTTCGGCCTCACTGCCCTCCTGGACCCGGCCTCCCGGCGTCTCGTTCTCTGGAGACGCGTGGTCCTCGGAGGTCTGCTTGCCCTGGCGGTGGTCCTCCCGTTCCTTCTTCCGTATTGGTGGGCCCGCGCCGAAGTAGGGTTGATCCGCGACCCAGGGGAACTGAGGCTCTTTTCCGCTCGCCTCGAAAGTTACCTCTCCGCGCCCCGGACGAACTTTTTCTTCGGAGACCTCACCGCCCACCTTCGACGTCCGGAAGGCGAGCTGTTCACGGGTTTCGTCGTCCTTGGCCTGGCCCTTGTGGGCCTCTGGCCCAGCCGCTCGTCCGGCCGGAGGGGCGCTCGCGATGACCCTCGGAGGCGTCTCCAGGTGGCGCTCGAATGTCTGGCGTTGATCAGCGCCCTCGCGATCCTCACAGTTCTTCGTCCCCTTGCGCCGGCCGTTCTCCTCCTGGCGAGTCTGGGGCTCCGGGCCCTTCTTGCCCGGGGCCAACCCTGGTTCTTTCAAGCCCCGACACTGCCCGTCGAGCGTCGTCTTCTACGTGGCCCTGACGCTCTTTGGTCTCTTGCTCTCCTTTGGACCTACCTTTCACTCCTTTGGGATCTGGGGCGGACGGCTGCCCTATGCAACGCTCTACAGGTTTCTCCCAGGTTTCAGTAGCCTCCGGGTTCCAGCTCGCTTCGCGGTCCTGGTGATGCTCGGGCTGGCAGTGCTCGCGGGCTTCGGATTGGCCCGGCTTCTTCGCTCCCAGGCCCCCCCAAGGGCCTGGCTTATCGGTTTCTGCCTCGCCGGCCTTGTCTCGCTTGAGTACTTCTCCGCCCCGCTCCCCTTCCGGGAGTTCCCCCGGGAGATCCCGCCCGTGTACCATTGGCTCGCCTCCCAACCAGATGGAATCGTCATCGCTGAGCTCCCCGCCGCGGGGGATTCCGGCCACCTCCAAAGGGACGCCGTCCGCGTCTATTACTCCACGGTCCACTGGAAACGGATGATCAATGGCTACAGCGGCTTCTTCCCCCCCGGCTACTGGGAGCAAAGCCGGTTGCTCCGCACCTTCCCGTCGCGCGAGAGCATCGCCCGGCTCCGAGAGGTTGGGGTCCGCTATATCATCTTGCGAGGCTATTCGCCCCCCGACCTCGCGTGGGTCCTTCGGCATCTGCCCCAGGATGAGTTCGTGGGTCCGCCCCGCCCTATGGGCGACGCCGTGCTCTTGGAATTGCCTCCAGGCACGGGCAAGGATAAAAATTGACCGCTTTCTCTAACGGTACGCTATAGTGGTGCCTCGCGGACTCGTGAAGTGTTGATGGCCGGCGACCTTGGACAGGGGGAGAACGTGCTCGTCCTCCTCATCCGCTCACTTCGGCCCCGCCAATGGATCAAGAATCTCTTCGTTTTTGCCGGCCTCGTCTTCTCACGCAACGCCTTCGAGCCTTCCCTCTTGATTTTGTCTTGCCTGGCCTTCCTCCTCTTTTGTCTTCTCTCCGGCGGGGTCTATCTCGTGAACGACGTCCTCGACTACGATCGAGACCGGTTGCATCCGCAGAAGCGACACCGCCCCATCGCGTCGGGAAGACTGCCTCGCCGTCTTGGCGCGGCCGTGGGGGCCGGCCTGCTCGTGGTGGGGCTTGCGGCGGCGTCTGTCGTGGGGCAGAGCTTCGGTCTCGTCGCGCTCGCCTATGTGGCGCTCCTGACCGTTTACTCCCTCGCCCTCAAGAATGTCGTCATCCTCGACGTCCTCATCATCGCGGTCGGATTTGTCCTCCGGGCGGTGGCTGGGGTGGTCGTGATCGGTGTGGAGATCTCGTCGTGGCTCCTGATCTGCACCATCCTCCTGGCCCTCTTCCTCGCCCTCGGGAAGCGTCGGCACGAGCTTCTGGCCCTCCCGGTCAATCCCGCCGACCACCGCCCCATTCTCTCCGAATACACCCCCCAGCTCCTCGATCAGATGGTCGCGGTCGTGACGGCCTCCACGGTCACGGCCTACGCCCTCTACACGCTCTCGACCGAGACGGTCGAGAAGTTCCACACCCGGTGGCTCCCGCTCACGATCCCGTTCGTCCTCTATGGAATCTTCCGGTATCTCTATCTCCTCTATCGGCGCGAGCTGGGCGGGAATCCTTCGGAGCTGTTCCTGACCGACCGGCCGCTGCTCCTGAACCTTTGCCTCTGGGCCCTGGCGGTTCTGGCCATCCTCTACTTCCCGCGCTAAGATAGGGGATCATGCGCGCGACGGTCGCCGTGCTCCGGACCAGCCCGAGGACGGTCCTCGAGGACTACGCGCGGCTCCTCCGCCTGGCCGACTACGATCAGGTCCTCAGCCGCAATGGCGAGACGCTCCTCAAGCTCAACCTCTCCTGGACCAAATACTTCCCCGCCTGCTCGACCCAACCCTGGCAGCTCGAAGGCATTTTGAAAGTCTTGATCGAGGACGGGTTCCAGCCCGAGCGGCTCCACGCGGTGGAGAACAAGACGGTCGTCACCAATCCGCGGAAGGGCGCCGTCGCGAACCGCTGGATGCCCATCCTGGAGCGCTTTGGCCTTCCCTTCATCCCCCTGCCCGAGGTGGAGTGGATTACCTACAACTTCAAGTCGCCGCTCCTCAAGCTGAATGCGATCTTTCCGGAGGGGATCGAGATCCCGAAAATGTATGTGGGGAAGAGCGTGTTTCAGTTGCCGACCCTGAAGACGCACGGCCACTCCCAGACGACGGGCGCCGTGAAGAACGCGTTCGGCGGGCTCCTCAAGGAGGTGCGCCATTACGCCCACGAGTTCATCCACGAGGTGATGGTGGACCTCATGTACATGCAGCGCGAGCTTCATCCCGCCGTCTTCGCGGTGACGGACGGAACGGTGATGGGAGACGGGGCGGGGCCGCGGACGATGATCCCGCGGATCGGGAACCTGATTCTCGCCTCGGCCGACTCCGTGGCGATCGACGCCGTGGCGGCCCGACTTATGGGCTACGACCCTCTCGCGATCCCGTATCTCTCCATGTGCCACGATCGCGGTCTCGGTGTCGCGCATCCCCGCGAGATCGAGGTGGTCGGCGACGACATCTCCGGCGTGAACTTCCACTTCCAAACCCGCCGGAGCCTGGTCATCTGGGGCGACCAGTTGATCCGTCGGGGCCCACTCCGGCCTTTGAAGAAGCTCCTCCTCCATTCTCCCCTCGTGGTCTGGGCCCCATTCGCCTCGAACGTCTACCATGATTGGCTCTGGTATCCCACGATCGGCCGCCGCCGCATCCGACAGTTCGTCGCCACTGAATGGGGCCAGCTGTTCAAGCAGTACTCCACACTCTGAGTCGAACGACGGGCGGAGCCGATGCCTGAGACGGTGCGCGTTCGATTCGCTCCGAGTCCGACCGGTCATCTCCATGTGGGTGGGGCCCGAACCGCGCTCTTTAACTGGCTCTTCGCCCGCCACGACGGCGGGGTCTTCATCCTCCGCATCGAGGACACGGACCGCTCACGCTCCACCGAGGAGTTCATACAGTCGATCCTGGAGGCGATGCGCTGGCTCGGGCTCAACTGGGACGAGGGGCCCTATCGGCAGACCGACCGATTCGAGATCTACAAGAGCTCCGCCGAGCGCCTCCTCGCGGAGGGGAAGGCGTACCGGTGTTTCTGCCCGTCCGACGAGCTTGAGGCGAAGCGCAAGGCGGCCCAAGGCCGGGGGGAGACCTACCGGTACGATGGCCGCTGCCGCGATCGCGCGGATCAGCCGTCCGGTCCGTCCACGCTTCGCCTCAGGATCCCCCAGGACGGGCGAACGGTCGTCCGTGACCTCATCCACGGCGAAGTGGCATTCGAACATGCCCAGCTCGACGACTGGATCCTCGTGCGCTCGGACGGCGTGCCGACGTACAACTTCTGTGTGGTGGTCGATGACGTCATGATGAAAATCTCCCACGTCATCCGGGGCAACGACCACCTGTCGAACACCCCGAAGCAACTCCTCCTGTACCAGGCCCTGGGCGAGGCCACGCCGGCCT
>JACOUJ010000248.1 GCA_016177865.1 Candidatus Rokuibacteriota bacterium | reverse complement strand
TTCTTGAGGGCCACTTTCAGGAGGTTTACGATGTTCAGGTCCCCTTCGATTTCAGGCCTGAGGGTGTCGTCGGGGGCCAGGCGGCGAAGCCGCTCCTGGACCTGTGCGTCCAGCTCCCTGACAAACTCTTCAACGGTCATGACCTTGCTCCTTATTCACTCGAATTCTCGGGCAACGTGATCCTCTCCACGATGAACGCTATCAAGGGCCTCCCCGTCGTGTCAAGGGAACCCGCGGGGTCCTTCAACCTCAAATTGGCAACTTCAAATTGGCAACTTCCGATTGGAGGTTGACTGAAGAAATGCTATGGTAGCGTCGTGATCAGGGGGATCGTCATTCGCTGGATCCTCAACGCGGTCGCCCTCTGGGTCGTGGCCCGGCTTATTGAAGGAATCTCGATCGCTGACTTTCCGACCCTCCTGTGGACCGCCGCGCTCCTGGGGTTGGTCAACGCGTTGATCCGCCCGATCCTCCTCATTGTGACGCTCCCCTTCAACATTCTGACCCTCGGGCTCTTCACCTTTGTCATCAACGCCGTGATGCTCCTTCTTGTGGCCGCCCTGGTTCCCGGCTTCCACGTGGCCGGCTTTGTGACCGCCCTCCTGGGGGCGGTTCTCCTGGCCATCGTGGGCAGCCTCCTCAGTTGGCTCGTCCGCGGGTGAGGGTGCAATAAGGGCCCTTGTCCAGCGCGGTGCCCGCGCCGCCGTCTAAAACTCCTATTGACGCACATGAGCAGTCCTGCTAGAACGTGTATGCGTTTTCCTGGAGGATGAAAGGCTGATAATCTCTCCGATGGGTGCCACAGAACTCGCCTAACTGGTTTCGGTAGGGCAGTGCCTCGTAACGACCAGGTGACCCGTCAGTGGCATCTGCTCCGGCAGCTAGAGTCCTCTCGTGGCGCGACCCTCCAGGAGCTAGCGGAGGGCCTGCCGGACGATTACCCCAAACACCCCCGCACCGTACGGCGCGATCTGGAAGCCCTCGAAGCTGCCCACTTTCCTCTGCTCACGGAGCGGGTGAACGGGCAGACCCGCTGGAAGCTGATGGAAGGCTTCCGCCACATCCCCGCTCTCGCATTTTCCCCCACCGAGCTAATGGCTCTGACCTTCAGCCGCCACCTCCTGAAGCCCCTCGAAGGCACGCAGATCCAGGCGTCCCTCGACTCGGCTCTGAACAAGGCAGCGGCGGCCTTGCCCCCTCAAGGACTGGTTTACGTCAGGGAGATGCAGGACCTCTTTTCGATCGGGTTGGGCCCGCACAAAACCTATCGACACCACCGCGACACGATCGACCGGCTGACGCGGGCCATCGCCCAGCCCCGCACCGTCCAGATGCGCTACTACTCAGCCTCCCGAAACGCGACCACTCGGCGTGAAGTCGATCCCTACCGCCTCTGGTATGCCGGTGGAGCCCTCTACCTCATTGCTCACGATCATCGCCGCCGGGAAGTGCTCCTGTTCGCCGTGGACCGCATCCGATCCCTCACCGTGACCGATCACCCCTCCCAGATGCCGTTGGGTTTCGACGTGGATGACTACGTGCAGGATGCCCTGGTGATCATGCGAGGAAAACGAATCGCCGTGGAACTGGTGTTTTCCAAGGCGACCGCAGCCTGGGCCAAGGATCGGATCTGGCACCCGAGTCAACAGACCGCCTCGCTCAAGGACGGCCGCCTGCGAATGACCCTTCAAGTAGCGGACACCCGCGAGTTGGTAGGGTGGATCCTGAGCTTCGGGAGCGGGGTCCGGGTGATCAGGCCCGAGAGGCTCAGGGAAAAAGTGAAGGAGGAAGCGAGAAGAATTCTTCGGAGAACCTCGGTCTAGCCAATGACGGTCAGACCGAGGCCCCGAAAGTCCTCGTCGAAGGAGAGACAAGGGATGTTATCCAGCAGGGTGGTCACGACAACGAAGGAAATGGCGTCGCAGAAGGAAAGCCGCCGCGACCGGACGTGCCGGCGGAAGACCTGCTCTGCTTCGGCGAGCACCGCCTCCGTGACAGGAACGAGCGAGAGCACGGGTTTCATGGTATCCAGAAACCCGATGCCGGCTTGAGAATGCAGGCGGTAGGTGAGCAACGTGACGGTTTCGCTGATCACCTCCCATGTGGAGAACATGCGGACCCGCTGGTGCTGACACTCCTCAAGGAGCTCCCCGGCGCGCTCGTAGTGACGGTCGCCGCGCGTGAGGGCGGCATAGAGGAACCCCGTGTCGCAGAACACGCGGTCCGAAGGAATCAACGGATCGCGCCCTTGGGACCGTATAGGTACTCCTTGACATGGCTGGAGACATCATGGGCCCGCGCCTTCCGGCCCTTTCGTGCCAGCTTCTTTCGGAGCTCGAGGAGGGCCCGCGCTGCCGCCCCGGGCTCCGGCTCGGGCAACGCCGCCCTGAGCTCCGCCACGACCTCGTCTCGCACCGTGATCTGCACCGTCGCACCCGCGTCTTTCCGCACCTGGCGCACCAGCTCCGGCAGCCGCCTCCTCGCCTCGCTGATCGAAACTTTCATTCCCTTTCTCCCTTCGGTTGGAAGCCCTTGAGAAGTGTACAGGAGTGTACATCACCGGTCAATTCGCCCGTGACCTTGTCTGTCACCGGCGGCCGGTAGGATGAAGCCCGTCAAACAACAACGCGGGTAGCGTCCGACCTTCGGGTCAGGCGAGGATTGATCGCGAGTTTGAGTGCTCATCGAGTCACCGGTGCGGCGAGACATCCATGGCCCTCATCCTTCGAAGCTCCATCTCCTCGTACCGCTTTCGAATCGTGCGCAAAAGCGCTGCCGGCAGGACGGAGCCTATGAGACCGATCAAGAGAAGCGGGTAGTACACGGCGTAGGGCTGCGATCGAAGGAGGGCCACGACCCCGAGAATCAGGGCGGCGACGCCCAACACCGCCATGGTTTTCATCATCCCGAGGGCAAGGCGGCGCGCCTTTCCTGCCGAGGTCAGCCAACCGATCAGGGCGCCCATGCCCCCCAAGATGGTTCCCAGAACTCCGCCGATCAGCCCGGCC
>JACOUJ010000071.1 GCA_016177865.1 Candidatus Rokuibacteriota bacterium | reverse complement strand
GCGCCCTAACGGACCATACAGGCGCCTGTTGGATATGTCCGACGACCAACTCTCGTAGAGGCGCTGGTATCTGCCCTGGGCCAGCATCGCACCATTGAGCGCGCCGACGGAGACGCCGGCGATCAAATCCCACCGGTAGCCCTTGACTTCCCGCGCGTACTTCTCTGCGCCAACCTGAAAAGCCCCTAACGCTCCTCCGCCGCTTAGAATGAGTGCCTTCATGCCGCTGCCGGGGATCAGCTCACGGGGCGGGGTAGATCAGCTTGGCTCCGGGAGCCGCCGAGGACGATGTTGACGCCCCGCTGCTTCATCACTTCTCTGGCCCCGACCGAGATGAAGTGAACCGACGGGAACTTGCTTGCCAAGAGCGCGATCGTCTTAGGCGGCCGGTCTGCTCGACCAGATATCGGCCGCGATCTTGTGAGCGATGGCCGTTGTCCCCAGGGGGCCCGTCAGGGCGAGCGTCCCGCCGATCCGGATCGGCGGTCCAGAGGGCGCCGCGCCGGCAGGCAAACTCGGCAGGGCCAGGAACGAGAGCGAACCGACGAGCAGGACGGCCAGGGATCGGAGGACGAGATTCATAACGTAGCTCCTCCCGTGGAGTGAAGGGTGTCAGGGAGCACGGGCAGCCGGATTGTGGCATGGCCCTCTTCCCGGTGTCAACAGCGTCCTCGGATGGATCACCTGATGAGCCGCGCCTTGACAGGGGAGGGCGCATGGGCTAGAAGGAGGAGAATGCAAGGGCCACACCGCGGAGGGCCAGATCATGACTCCTGAGACGCAGCTCACCGCAGGCATGATTGACTTCCACGTCCATACCCACCCCGACAACTTCGATCGGACCGTCAGCGGGGTGGAGGCCGCGCAGATGGCGCGCGCGAGAGGGCTCCGGGCCATCGTGCTCAAGGGGGGCGCGTTCGAGACGGTCACCCGGGCGGCCCAGGCCGGAGCCGAGGTGCCGGACATCCAGGTATTTGGCGGCGTCGTCATGAACTGGCCCAGCGGTGGGATCAACCCCGCCGCGGTCGAGGCCATGGTGAGTCTTCGCGGCGGCGGGTCTGAAAAGCTCGGCCGGGTGGTCTGGCTGCCGAGCTTGAACTCGCGCAATCACCACCAGCGATTCAACATCCCCGCACCGCCTGTGGAGGTCTTCGAGGGCACCACATTGGTGCCGGCCATGCACGAAGTGCTCGCGCTCTGCGCCAAGCACGACCTCGTGCTGGAAACCTGCCACCTCTCGCCTCAAGAGGCGCTCGCCGTGATCCGCGAGGCGCGCGCGGCGGGCGTGAAAAAGATCGTGTGCACCCACGTTGACTACGATCCGATCAATATGTCGATCGACGAGCAGCGCGAGGCGGCGCGCCTGGGCGCCTTCATGGAGCACGCGTACATCGGCGTGTTCCTGGGGCCGAACTCGCCGGCGCCGCGCTTCCGCGCGTGGCGCGGCGCGACCGTGGAGCAGATGGCGGCGGCCATCAAGGCCGTGGGCGCCCAAAGCTCCATCCTGGCCAGCGATCTGGGATCCGCCCCCATGGAGAAACCGGCCGACGGCTTCGCCGCGTTTGTCAAACGGCTGCAGCAGCTTGGGGTGACCGAGGCCGACCTGGATCAGATGACGCGCCGGAATCCGGCGGCCCTGCTCGGCATTTGAGCCGCAAGGTCGCGCTGCTGTCGTAGCGGGACATCAGCTATTTACTGCGGGGGGCGGGTGGCGCCAATGCGCCACATATAGATCGTATGGACCTCGTGGATCCGGTCTGGCTCCCGCACCTCCTGAACGCGCTGCGGCGGCCAGTCATCCATGTGGTAGTCGTGGGAGACGACCCGGGCGCCCGGACGAAGCTGGGAGAGGATGCGCGGCCTGAGCGCCATGTTCGACTCCGGCAGAAGATACAACGTGACCACTGTAGCCGGTGCGAGGTCCACAGTCATCGCATCTTGCTTGCGGAACTCTACGAGATGGGCCACCCCTTCCTTGCGCGCGTTCTCGCGAGACTGAGCAATCAACTGGTCGTCGATCTCGAACCCCACCGCCCTCGCACCGTACTTCTTCGCGGCCGCGATGACGATTCGGCCGTCGCCGGAGCCGAGGTCGTAGAGAACGTCATCCTTCTTGACCTCGGCCAGCCTCAGCATCGTGTCCACCACGCCCTGGGGTGAAGGCACGAAGGGCGCGAGCTCCTCTTTGACTTGGGCCTTCGGTCCGGACGGAGTCCCGAGCCACACGCCCGACGGGACCAACAGCACCGAGATGACCAGCGGGATGATCACGTGTGACGACCCGAGACGACGCTTCATCACGTTCTCCTTTCCCTGGCGCCTCTCGGCGAGAGCCAGTAAAGCGGAAGTCCACTGAGCACGATCGCGGCTCCCCACAGGGATTCCACGGGCGCATAGGCGAGGGAGCCGTAGAGCATGTAAGCGGAGGACAGGCAAAAGACGAGGGGGATCACGGGATACCCGATGACCGAGTACGGTCGGGTCCGGTCCCGGTCCTTCCACCGCAGCACGAACAAGGAAACCCCGGTCAGGAGGAAGAAAAACCAGAAGACGGCCGCCGTGTACTTCACGAGCGTCTCGAAGCCGTCCCGTGACCCGAACGCGATGATTAAGGTGAGGGTCACGAGCGCCTGGACGATGAGGGCCCAGGCGGGCGTCCCGAAGCGCGGGCTCCATACCCCGAGCCGGGATAGCACCGGGTGATCCTGCCCGAGGGCATAACCGATGCGCGCGCCCGTGAAGATCTGGCCGTTCACTGCGCCGAGCGCGGAGACCGCGACGAGAACCACGATCAGCCGGACGCCAGCGTTGCCGAAGGTTGCCGCCAGGAGATCGGCCGCCGCGGCCTGGGACGACCTCAGCTTGTCGAAGCCGAGGCCGTACAGAAAGACCCAGTTGATGCCGAGGTACATGAGGGTCACCAAGCCCGTGCCCAGGAGCAGTGAACGCGGGATGTTCGGCTCGGGCTCCTTCACCTCCGCGGCCACGTAAGCGTTCTCATTCCATCCGCCATAGGTCCAGAGAACGAAGATCATCGCCAGCGCGAACGAGCCGGAGGAGACGGCGGACGCCGGCCGCGCGCCCCCGTCGAATGGCGACAGAAGACCGATGAGCGCGATCACGGAGAGCCCGAGCACCTTGCTCACCGTGAGGGCGTTCTGGGTCCACTTCCCCTCGCGCACCCCAAGCACATTCACCAGCGAGAGCAGGGCGACGATGATGGCCGCGTAGACGACCGGGGAGCGCGGCCCGAGGGGCGCGAGGCGCGTCATGTAGTCGGAGAACACGAAGGCCATCGCGGCAATCGATCCCGTCCGGATCACCAAGAGCTCGGCCCATCCGTAGAGGAAGCCGACCCAGGAGCCGTACGCCCGGGTCAGGTACACATAGTCTCCGCCCGAGCGCGGATACGCGGTGGCCAGCTCCGCGTAACAAAGGGCGCCGATAAACGCCAGGGCGCCGCCCAGCGCCCAGACGAGGAGGAGTGCGCTCGGACCCGAGACATTCGCCGCGACCCTCGGGGGGGATTCGTAGATGCCGACTCCGATTACGATGCCGACCATGATGCAGACCGCATCGAAAAGCCCGAGCTGCCTCAGCGGCCGATCAGAGGGATGAGACTCGTTCCCAGCCCGCGCGCGGGCTCTTGCCTCGTCTACGCTTCGCGACGGCATCTCTTCAACTCTCCGGTTCGTGGATGGGCACAGCGGCCAGGGCAACGGCCCCTATGGTAAGCCGGAGGAACCCCCGTGTCCAGAGGTGAAGAG
>JACOUJ010000070.1 GCA_016177865.1 Candidatus Rokuibacteriota bacterium | reverse complement strand
GACGATCCGCTCCACCCCGTTGCCGTCGGTCAGCCCGGTCAGGACCCTGGCCACCGCCTCGAGGTGCCGCTCCCGGTGTTCCTGGATGTGCCGCTGGTACCGGGACTGGGCCAGTTGCGCCCACCCTCCGCGACGGTGATGACCCGGAACCTCGTTCTCAAGTCTCACCTCTTCCCCCGCCCCCTCGGCGTTCATCGGAACGAGCCTCGCGCTCTCGCCGTCCACGAACACGGCAAGGGATGAGGGCACGTGCTCGGCCGTCGCCGCGAGAGGACGCAGGAAGGGCGCGTCCGCCACGACGAACGCATCCTCGAACGGAACCCGGACCGGCAGGACTTCGCGGAGCCCCAAGGCCTGGCACGCAAAGAGCGCAACCCCGTGGGCCTCCGGGTTCCCCTCCTGCCCGATGAACTCCTCGGCCCGAGACTGGACCCAGTCCAGATCTTCCTCGAGCGGCCGGCCCGCCGCGGCGCGACGGGCCTTTCTGATCTCGTTCTTGAGAAAGACCCGCACGCGCTCGCGCTGATGCTCGTCGCCCCAGCGCGTGTTCAGGTAGACGCTGACCACCGGGGTCGGCGATCCTGTGATCTTGGCCAGCTCGATCAGTCGCGCTCTGAGATCCATGGCCACCTCGTCGGTCGGCTTAGCCCTTCTTGGTCTCGCGCATCGGTCAGTCACCTCCCCCGCACGGTGAGGACCGGGCAGGGCGCCAGCGGAATCACCCGCTCCGCAACGCTCCCCATGAAGAACCGAGAGAAGCCGGTGCGGCCGTGGGTGCCCATGACGATCAGGTCCGCCCGCCTCGCCCGGGCAACCCGCGCGATCTGGTCGTAGGTAATGCCTTCCGTGACAATGGATCGCGCCCGGACCCCGGCCTTGGTCGCTTTCTTGAGCAGCCCCGCCAGTCGCCTCTGCGCGCCCCGGCGCGCCTCCTGTTCGAGGGACCGGTAGGTATTGGGCGACACATACCCTTCCCCGACGAACGGGGCCACGGGAGAGATGACGTGGACGAGGGTCAGCTCAGCCCGATTCTCCTTGGCGAGCGAGAGGGCCTTCGTGAAGGCGACGCCCGACGCCCTGGAAAAGTCGGTGGGGTAGAGAATCCGTCGAAACTTCATGAGCCTACTCCTTTCCTTCCACGTGACGCCCTGGAACGAGCCGCGCGCGTGCTCCGATCCCGGGGCCATATCTCCAGAAGGCGCTTCGCGACGAAGTACTTTTTCGGATAGCGCTGGCTCTTGCGGTGGCGCTCCCGGTATTCCGCAAGCTGCCGTTCGAGCTTCGCCAGGCCGCCGTCGAAGGCCAATCGCGACGTTTCCGCCATGTGTTCCACCCTGACCGCGGGCCGGTAGGGAAGCCGGACCGTCAAGGCGCAGCGAATCGCGACTCCGCCCTTGGGGCCGTTCTCATCGAAGAAGTTGACCTGAGCCGTCACTGGCTCGCCCGCGAGTGGCTTCAGGGCTGTGTGTATCCGCTTCACCGCCCGCGTGTAGAGCGCCCGAGCGGCGGGAATCCCGCGAACCTCGACCCGCATCATTGCACCGACTCGGCGACGCTCCCCAGGATCAGCCGGCCGAGGCCGCTGCGCCCATGGGTTGTCATCACGATGAGGTCGACCCTGCGCGCCCGTGCGGCCTCGACGATGGCGTAGGCTGCCGGTCCATACCAGACTGAGGCTTTCACATCCTTGACCCCCGAAGCGGCCAGGCGGTCCACCGCCCGCGCCAGGTACTCCTCGGCTTCACTGACGACCTTGATCTGGGCCTCGATTGGATCGACGCCCGGAAACGAGTGGGCCTCGGCCGCGCGCAGAAGGAGGAGCTGAGCCCCGGACACCTCGGCCACTTCCACGGCTTTGGGCAGGGAACCTTCGGCCAGCACTGAACCATCCAACGGAACGAGGATCGTGTTCAGTTTCATGTTTGCCTCTCTTTCTCCAGAGGAATCCAGACCCTCACGCCTTCCTCGGTCCCTTCCCCGGTTTCACGAACCCTCCTGGGGACTCGGTCCTTCCAATCCAGAGAGTGCAACGGAGGTGCCACGAAGAAGTGGAAAGAATTCAGCGAGTTATGCCGAGCCGGATTCCGAGGAGGTGAGGCGTGAGTGCCCCGAGTGGGACACTGCCTCCCCAGATGCGCGGGATCGTCAGCGCTCGGTCGTGAGGATCGTCGAGTGGGAGCTATGGTTTCGATTCCGGCTTGAGCGGAACGAGGATCGCGAGGTTGCGTCGGTCTGCCGCAAAGTAAGTCTGGGCCACCCGCCTCAGGTCTTCCCGGGTGACGGCGCGGATCCCGGGCAGATACGCGTCCATGAGCCGCCAGCCGCCGGCCATCTCATTGACCGCCAGAATCCGCGCCCGTCGAAAGACTGAATCCTGCCCGAAGAGGAACGCGGCCTCAAGCTGGTTCTTCGCCCGGGCCAGCTCCCGCTCGTCAACCAGCTCCGTTTTGAGACGCTCCACTTCCGAGAGGAGCGCTCGCTCCACCTCCTCCACGCTCTTCTCCGGCATCACCTGGGCGTAGAAGGTAAAGAGGTCCGGGTCGAGGGCGAGGCGGGTGTAGTCGCCGCCGGCGTCCAGAGCGATCTGCTGCTCATAGACCAGACGGCGATAGAGGCGGGAGACGCGCCCCTCAGAGAGGAGGGTCGAGAGAAGATCGAGGGCATAACTGTTAGGCGATCGATAGTTGGGGACGGGGTAGCCGAAGAAGACGAAGGGAAGCTCGGCCTCCTTCTTCAAGATCAGTCGGCGCTCGCCACGCTGCTCCGGCTCCACGCTTCGGACCGGCGGGGCATCAGGTCCTCTCGGGATCTTGCCGAAGGTCGCCTCGATCTTCCCGAGGAGGTCAGGGGCCGCGAAGTCTCCCACCGCCACGAGAACCGCGTTATTGGGAACGTAGTAGGTCCGGTAGTACTGGCGAAGATCTTCCACGGTGAGGCGCTTGATCTCTTCCATCCAACCGATGATGGGCCAGCCGTAGGGATGGGCCTTGAAGGCAAGGGCGTTGAGCTCCTCGACCAGGGCCCCCACGGGATTATCGTCAGTCCGGGTCCGCCGCTCCTCGATCACCACCTGGCGCTCCGCGTCAAACTCCTTGGGATCGAGCGTGAGGTTCTGCATCCGGTCCGCCTCGAGTGAGAGGACGATGTCCAGCTTGTCCGCGGCGATGTGGACGTAGTAGCCGGTGTAGTCCTGGGCGGTGAAGGCGTTGTCGTTCCCGCCGTTCCGCTCGATCAGGGTGGCATAGACTTTGGGGCCGTGCGTGGGTGTCCCCTTGAACATCATGTGCTCGAGGAGGTGGGAGAGGCCCGTCTTGCCGAGCTGTTCGTTCCGGCTGCCGACCCGATACCAGACCTGAATGGTGACGACCGGGCTCCGGTGGTCCTCCAAAAGGAGGACCTTGAGCCCATTGGGAAGGGTCGCCTCACGAACATCTTCGGCC
>JACOUJ010000316.1 GCA_016177865.1 Candidatus Rokuibacteriota bacterium | reverse complement strand
TCTCGCCGCGCCGCGCCCGCCATCCTCCTAATCGCCTCTCGGACCAGCCAGCGTCGGGCGAGCCGGATCGCGCTGGGGCTGCGTTCGTTCCCAGGGCTGACCACCCTTTGGGCTGTGGTCCGGGCCCGCGGGAAGGCCCGCGTGAACCTTCGCCGTTACCTGAAGACCCTTCGCCATATCCGCCCCACGCTCACCGGTGATGATCTGAGGCGAATGGGCATCCCCCCGGGTCCAGCGTATAGCCGTCTTCTGGACGCCCTTCTGGCGGCCCGGGTTGATGGACGGGTGGCATCCCGTCGCGAAGAAGTCCGTCTGGTCCGCGAGCTTATCAAGTCAAAATCGACACCCCAAAGGTAGGGAGGTGCGTGTGCAAACGAAGTACGTCTTTGTGACCGGGGGCGTCGTCTCGTCGTTAGGCAAGGGGCTGGCGGCAGCTTCGATCGGGTGTCTTCTCGAGGCGCGCGGCTTTCGGGTCACCTGCCAGAAGATGGACCCGTACATCAACGTGGACGCCGGGACGATGAGCCCCTACCAACATGGGGAGGTTTTTGTCACCGACGACGGCGGGGAGTCGGATCTGGACCTTGGTCATTACGAGCGATTTACCAGCGCCCGGATGACCAAAGACCACAACGTTACCACGGGCAAGGTGTACTCGTCGGTGATCTCCAAGGAGCGACGCGGCGACTACCTCGGTCGTACGGTCCAGGTCATCCCGCACATCACGGACGCGATCAAGGCCTCGATCCGAAGGGTGGCCACGGACGCGGAGGTCGTGATCGTCGAGGTCGGGGGCACGGTGGGAGACATTGAAGGGCTCCCATTCCTCGAAGCTATTCGGCAGTTCAAGAAGGACGTCGGGAAGGAGAATGTCATCTACGTCCACCTGACGCTCGTGCCTTTCATCCAGGCGGCTCAGGAGCTGAAGACGAAAGCGACTCAGCATTCGGTGAAGGAGCTTCGCGCCATCGGGATTCAGCCTGATATCCTGCTCTGTCGGACGGACCGATTCCTTCCTGCCGCGATCAAGTCCAAGATCGCGCACTTCTGCGACGTGGAGGAAGACGCGGTTATTACCGCCAAGGATGTGGAAACGATCTACGAGGTCCCCCTCGTGTTCCACCAGGAGGTGCTTTACGAGATCATCGTGAAGCTCCTGGGTCTGACTTCTGACCCCGCGGATCTTGGGGCGTGGGAGGAGATCGTTCGAACGATCAAAGCGCCGTCTCGCGAGACCCGAATCGCCGTGGTGGGGAAGTATATCGATCTGAAGGATTCGTACAAGAGCCTGGCAGAAGCATTGACCCACGGGGGGATCGCCAATGCGGCACGGGTGAATGTTCGGTGGATTGATGCCGAAGACTTGGAGCGGCAGGGACCTGAGGCTCATCTCAGCGGGATGGCCGGCGTCTTGGTCCCTGGCGGGTTTGGCGACCGGGGAATCGAGGGGAAAGTCCGGGCCATCCAGTACGCCCGACAGCGAGGGGTGCCGTTTTTGGGGATCTGTCTTGGGATGCAGTGTGCTGTCATCGAGTTTGCCCGCAGCGTTTGCGGGCTCTCGGAGGCCAACTCGTCTGAGTTCGATCCGCTTACGCCGCACCCTGTGATCGACCTCCTCCCTGAGCAGCGGGGCGTCAAGGATCTTGGAGGAACGATGCGGCTCGGACTCTACCCGGCAGTCCTTGAACGGGACTCCCTGGCGGCAAAAGTCTATGGCCGGGAGTTGGTGTTCGAGCGGCACCGCCACCGGTACGAAGTGAACAACGACTATCGGACGTTGCTCGAGAAGAACGGGATGCGGATCTCCGCGATCTCACCTGATGAGCGTCTAGTGGAGATCATCGAGCTGCCCGACCATCCGTGGTTCGTCGCGGGGCAGTTTCATCCGGAGCTTCGCTCCCGCCCCCGTGAGCCGCACCCCTTGTTTGCCGCCTTCATCGGGGCGGCGCTCGCCCACGGCTCAGTCCAATGAGTTTTCCCCCGCTTAGGCCGGTGGCGCCTGCCCCGAGTGAAGAATTGGCGGGAGCGACGGGGACCCACCGTGAGGGGCAGGCGGCGCTGGTCTAAGCGAGTGATGCTTACGCGCGAAGTGGTGGTGGGGCCGGTGAGGATCGGGGGAGGCGCCCCGCTTCCCCTGATTGGCGGTCCGTGCGCCATTGAGGACGAGCGGCACGCCCTCATGATGGCCGAACGTCTCGTTCGGATTACTGAAGAGGCGACGGTTCCCTTTATCTACAAGTCGTCCTATGACAAGGCCAATCGATCGGGTGTGCGCTCCTATCGCGGCCCCGGGCTCGCCGAGGGGCTGAGGATCCTCGGGAAGGTCAAGGCGAACTTCGGCTGCCCGGTCCTTTCCGATGTCCACCAAGTCTCCGAGGTGGAGCCGGCGGCGGAGGTCTTGGACGTGATTCAGGTGCCCGCGTTCCTCTGCCGTCAGACCGACTTGGTCGTAGCGTGCGGCAGGACCGGGCGGCCGGTGAATGTCAAGAAGGGGCAGTTCCTCGCTCCCCGGGACATGGCGAACGTCGTCGAGAAGCTGCGATCGGCCGGGTGCCAGGCGATCCTGCTCACGGAGCGGGGGACGAGCTTCGGTTATAATAACCTCGTTGTGGATTTCCGCGGGCTCAGGATCATGCGCGATCTGGGCTACCCGGTTGTCTTCGACGCGACTCACTCGGTTCAGCTTCCCGGAGGCGCCGGGGATCATTCTGGGGGCGAGCGGCAGTACGTCCCTGCCTTGGCGCGAGCGGCTGTCGCGTTCGGCGTGGATGCTCTCTTCGTGGAGATCCACCAGGACCCGGACCACGCCCCCTCCGACGGGCCCAACATGCTTAGGCTGGATGATCTGCCGCCGCTTCTTGATGAGGTCCGGACGATTCACTCCGCCCTCCCTCACAGGTGACGATGGAATCTGGCGCGGATCCTTTGAAGAGCGCCGAGAGGGTGCTTCGAATCGAGGCGGAGGCCGTCGCGTCGCTCATGGACCGTCTCGGTGAGCCGTTCCTCGGCGCCCTGGAAATCCTCAAGACGTGTCGGGGTCGTGTCGTAGTCACCGGGATCGGAAAGTCCGGGCTCGTGGGCCGGAAGATCGCCGCGACGTTGGCCTCGACCGGGACACTGGCTCTCTTCCTCCATCCGGCTGAGGGGGCCCATGGCGACCTGGGGATGGTGGCCCGAGGGGATGTCTTGTTAGTCCTCTCCAACTCCGGCGAGACCGATGAGATCCTCGGTATCCTCCCTGCGATCAAGCGACTTGGGGTCCCGCTCCTCGTGATGACGGGGAACACCCAGTCTACGCTGGCTCGCCACGGCGACGTGGTCCTGGATGTCTCGGTCAAGGAGGAGGCTTGCCCGATGAATCTGACGCCAACGGCTTCGACCACGGCGACCCTGGCGATGGGGGATGCGCTTGCCGTCGCCCTCCTTGAGTTGCGGGGGCTTTGCGAGGAGGACTTCGCCCTCTTGCACCCCGGGGGGATCCTTGGTCGTCGGCTCCTGCTCAGAGTGGAGGACCTGATGCACATCGCAGACGCGGTCCCCGTCGTTCCGGAGACTGCTGAGATGCAACAGGTGATTCTTGAGATGACCGGGAAGCGCTTCGGCGCGACCAGCGTGGTGGATGGAAAGGGGGCGCTGACCGGAATCATCACTGACGGTGACCTCCGTCGGCACCTCCAAAAAGACGGGCGGCTCTTCGAGAAACGTGCCCGGGATGTCATGACGCCTCGCCCGAAGACCATCAGCGGGGACGAGCTGGCCACCAAGGCCCTTGAACTGATGGAGCACCACGCCATTACCTCTCTTCTCATCGTGGACGCGACCGGCCGTCCTACCGGGATTGTTCACCTGCATGATCTCCTCCGGGCCAAGATTGCCTAGGGCTTGCCTCGGAGGGGGCCTCGACGGCCCCCTT
>JACOUJ010000315.1 GCA_016177865.1 Candidatus Rokuibacteriota bacterium | reverse complement strand
GAGTAGGATCCAGCGGGACGTAGATCTTGCCGGCCTTCAGTACACCCAGGAGGGCTGCGACGATCGGGGCATCATTCTCGAGCAGCAGAGCAATCTGTGCGACTTCCCCTTCGCCTTCAGCCAGTATGGCGCGGGCCACGCGGTTTGCCGTTTCATCGAGCGTCCTGTAAGTGAACTCGTGGCGCCGGGTCTTGATGGCCATCCGGTCCGGATACCTCGCCACCTGCTGCTGGAAACGCTCGGGGACGGATCGTTCGACGTCGCTCTTCTTGAATTCAATGAAGGCGTTAGTTGGGGTGGCTAGGGTAGGAATCATTCCAGTGTGCCCGATGTGCTATCGTGATCGCAGGAAAAGGATCATCGGCCCGAATCGAAGATCAAACACTACCCCCTAGATGATAGCAAGCCCTGTGCCCTCGGGGTAGGTGAAGGCTTAATGTGTCGTGAACAAAAGCCTTCTTTCTCTGTTAATGAGCCTCTTCGACAGGGTTCTAGGGCGATCAGTGGAAAATTTCCAGTGGAGAACTTTCCTTTCGATGTCCTCGCGTGGCGGCCAGGCGTCCGCTCCGGCTTTCTCGGGAACCTACAGGCACTCTCTGGAGTTGTGGGTTCGAGAAGGCTTAATGTCTCGTGAACAAAGGCTTTTTCTCTGTTAATGAGCCTCTTTCGGCAAGGTTCTAGGGCGATCCGTGGAGAATTTCCAGTGGAGAACTTTCCTTTCGATGTCCTCGCGTGGCGGCCAGCGTCCGCTCTGGGAACCTACCGGCACCCTCTGGAGTCACAAACCCGGACAGCCCGGTGAAGGTGCCCGACTTCCCCAAAGTGGACGTCATCCTGGTCGCGGATGGGCACAGCGATGAGGTGGGCTCCACGGACGAGATCGCCATCAAGACCGGCGCGAAGATCGTGACCACCTGGGAGATGTGGTTCACATGGTTTGAGCCGCGCAAGGTCCCCGCCGCACAGCTTCTGCGTAGCAATCCCGGCGAGTTGAACCGGATCGACGGCGTTACGATTCGAAACGTGAACTCGGTCCATGGCTCCGGCACCCCCGATAAAGCCTACGGCGGTGCGGCCATGGGGTTCATGATCACGTTCGAAAACGGCCTCACGGTCTATTTCGCCGGGAGCACCGCCCTGACGATGGACATGCAGCTCTGGGGCATGCTCTACAAGCCCGACGTCGCCATCCTTCCTCTGTTGAGCCGGAGCGATCCGAAAAGATATCGCGCACATGGTTCGCCTGCTCCGAACCGAGAACCCAAATCTGAAGACAATCATTCCCCACCATCACCGGCTGAAGCAGTCCCCGGGCCCGGCGGATATGGAGAAAGCGCTCAGCGACGCTGGCCTTCCGGTCAGAGTGCTGAACCCGGAGCTGAGCAAGGTCTACGAGCTGACGAAGTAACTGATAGGACCCCGAATCTCCTGCGGGATAAACTTCCACCGAGGCGTGGAATTTGTCCCTGCCGTTTCCATCACGGTGGCGACCCGTCTCCGCGATTCGCAGGATAACATCCTGTCCTGAAAGGGATTTTTGCTCTCCTTCTCGCCTCCTCCATTTGGTCTGGCCCTTGCAATCAGGCCTTACCGGAGATCAGTCTTGCAGACGGAAGAACGCTCTCGTGTGGAGGAGGACCCAATGATCGCAACTGCCTCGTGGGAGACACGGGGGAGCGGAAACGCTCTCTAGGACCAGCCCATGGCCGATTCAGACCTGCCTCGTCTCTTGGACCGCCTGAGGGAGTTCGGCTCGCAATTCAGTACCCTCAGCTCGCAAATCGCCGCCCTCAACGGGAAGGTGGAGGCCCTCGCGCAGCGAGGCGTCGCGGAGGGGGAGCCTCGCCCGGTCGACAGGGGCCTCAAGGCCAAACAGCCCCGCTTCACGGAGTCGGACAGGGATCGGAGCCTCCGCGAGGTCGCAAGCGGGATCGCTCACAACTTCAACAACATCCTGGCCATCATCGTGGGGCAGACCCAGCTCATGCTCAAGCAAGTTGGGGATCCCTCGGCCCAGAAGAGGCTCGAGACGATCGAAGAAGCCGCGTCGCGGGCCGCAGAGATGGTCCGTCGCCTGCAAAGCTTCGCAACTCCCGGGGAGGGCGATGCGGTTGTCCCGGTAGACCTGAATACCGTCATTCAGGACGCGCTGGCGGCCGCGCGCCCGCGCTGGCGCGAGGCCGAGGCCCAAGGCCTCAGGTGCGAGGTTGCCACCGACCTCGGGGAGCTTCCCCCGATCCTCGGGAATCCCGCGGAGCTCTGTGAGATGATGCTCCACCTCCTCTCCAACGCCATCGAGGCGATGCCCGCCGGCGGGCAGGTTGTCGTCACGAGCCGCCCCGCGGGGAACCTTGTGGAACTGTCCATCTCGGACAGCGGGGTGGGGATCCCGGAGAAGATCCGTTCTCGCATCTTCGATCCTTTCTTCACGACGAAGAGCCCGCGCCATTCGGGTCTCGGGCTGTCGGTGGTGCAGGGGATCGCGGCCCGCCACCGGGCGGAGGTGGAGGTCTCGAGCGAAGAGGGGAAGGGGACCACGTTCGTCCTCCGTCTCCCCGTCGGCTCAGAGGTTCGGGGGGTCCAGACGGCTCCCACCCCGACGCCGGAGCGTCTGGCGAAACCAACCAGACCGGCTCGCGTCCTCCTGGACAAAAAGATTCAGGCGAGTGGCGCGCCGCCACGAGAACCGGTCAACAAGTCAGCCAAGAAGAACGGCGCCGGCCGTCTGTTGTTCATCGTGTCGCCGGACCGGACTGACCTTTACAACTACCTCACGTGGCAATTCTCCGGGGAGAAGGATGTAGAAGTCATCCTGGGCCGGAGGGAGAAGGACTTTCCTCAGGCACGCGAGTGGAATCCGGAGGATGACGTCTTCGGCCTCAACGGCGTGATCACTCGCTACGTGGAAGGGGAGGAGTCCGTCGCGGCCGATCCCACCCGGGCTTCCCCGGGAGAAGAGCCAGGTGCCCCCGGCGGCGGGAGCAAATCCTTGCGCGGCAAGACAATTCTCGTGGTCGACGATGAGCCGATGCTCGCCAAGCTCGTGGCGCAGATACTCTCCCTCGACGGTTACGAGGTCGAGACGGCCCCCAACGGCGCCGTCGGATTGAACAAACTTCAGGAGCGGGAGTACGATTTGATCCTGTGTGATCTCAAGATGCCAGAGCTGGATGGCGAGAGTCTCTATCGGGAGGTGACGCGCCGAAATCCCGAACTTGGCCGGCGGTTCGTTTTCCTCACGGGGTCGGCCGCGACCTCCGAGACCAGACACTTCCTCGAACACTCCGGGCCGCCCCACCTGACCAAGCCCTTCGACATGGAGACCCTCAGGCGGGTGGTTCAGCGGACACTGGCGGCGATCGAGGACGCGGCTATGGTACGGGGCCCCGAAGGTGTGACCTCGGGCTTTTTGCGTGAACTGAGCTGAAGGGAATCCTGCCTCGTTTCTCCTCTCTGGATCCGTCGAGCACGTTGTCCTGATTGCCGCGGTTGTCCTCTCCATCGCGCTCTTGGAGCGGCGGGCGCTTCGAGGGGCGCGACTCC
>JACOUJ010000314.1 GCA_016177865.1 Candidatus Rokuibacteriota bacterium | reverse complement strand
GGGCGGAGCGCGCCGGCCCGAAGGCGCTGACCTTTGGTCGGGATCGACACATACCCCCTCAGGGGGATGGGGGGTCGCGCGGAGCCACGCCCGAGCCAGCTACGGCGACCTAGGCGAGGCCATTGAAGCGAGCGGGGCCCCTGGGCCAGACCGATGGTCACGTAATCCGCTCCACGATCATGGCCAGGCCGTTGCCGCCCCCCATGCAGAGGCTCGCCAAGCCATAGCGGCCGCCACGGTCCGCCAACGCATGGAGCAGCGTGACGAGGATGCGCGCGCCCGAGGCGCCGATCGGGTGGCCGAGCGCCACCGCGCCGCCATGCACATTCAGCCGGGCAGGGTCCAGGTGCAGCTCCTGGATCAGCGCGCAGATCTGGGCCGAGAAGGCCTCGTTGATCTCAATGAGATCCATCTGGTCGAGGCTCACCCCCGTCTTCTTCAATACCTTTCGGATCGCGACCTCAGGGGCCATCATGAGCAGCACCGGATCAATCCCGCTCACGGCTGAGCCGACAATCCGCGCCATGGGCCGGAGGCCGAGGGCCTGCGCCTTCCGGGCCGAGGTCAGGACCACGGCGGCGGCCCCGTCGTTGGTCCCGGGGGCGTTCCCGGCCGTCACGGTCCCACCTTCTTTGAAGGCCGGTTTGAGGCCGACAAGCTTCTCGAGCGAGGTGTCTTCACGCGGCCCCTCGTCCACGGCGAACGGCTCTCGCCCGTTCCGCGGCACGGCCACGGTCTCCGCTTGGAACTTTCCGGCCCGGATCGCGGTGATCGCCTTCCGATGGCTCTCCAGCGCGAAGCGATCCTGAGCGTCTCGGGAGATCCCGTATTTCTCGGCGACGATCTCCCCCGTCATCCCCATGGAGAGACCTTCGAAGGGGTCCGTCAGCCCATCAAAGATCATGGAGTCCGCCAGGGTGACCGGACCAGAGCGCGTCCCCTCCCGGCTTTCCCGGAAGAGATGGGGCGCGCGGCTCATGGATTCCATCCCGCCAGCCACGACGATCTCCATCTCGCCCAAGGCGACGGCCTGAGCCCCAAGCATGACCGCCTTGAGCCCTGAGCCGCAGACCTTATTGATCGTCACGGCCCCCGCCTCGACGGGGATTCCGGCACCGATGGCCGCCTGTCTCGCCGGCGCCTGCCCCAGGCCCGCGGAGAGAACGTTCCCCATGATGACCTCATCCACCTGCCCCGGCTCCACGCGAGCCCGGCGGAGGACCTCCGCGACGACGATGGCGCCCAGCTTCGTGGCCGGCACGTCCTTGAGCGCTCCCAGGAACTTCCCGATGGGTGTCCGAGATGCGCCAACGATCACGGCGTCGTCCATCACGGTCTTCACGCCTCCTTGAAATGGAATTCCCGGATCAGCCGGAAGTGATCTCCAGGGATCGTGGCCCGGTCGAAGACGACCGGGCGATCATTGGCGACGTATGAGATGCGTTCCGAAAGGAACGCGGGTACCCCGGCACGCCGGCCGAGGTATCCCGCCTCGGATCTTCCCAGCTTCACGGCGTAGATTGTCTCCCGAGCCTGCTTGATCTCAATTCCGAGCTTGAAGCGGAGGATGTGGCGCAGGGAGAGGTGTTCCAGGTCGTGGCGCTCGACCTCTCGCCCGATAGGCGCCGGCAAGTGCGAGCACTGGTAGACCATGGGGCGGCCGCGGACCACGCGGAGCCGCTCCAAGAGCCAGACCGCCTCCGCCCCCGGCTTCCCCAACGCCTCCGCCACCCGGGGATCGGGAGAGATAAACCGGGCCCCCAACACTCTGGTCTCGACCTGCTCGCCCCGCGCCTGAAGGTCTCCCGTAAACGTTCGGAACTGAAAAAGGTCGTAGTCGATCTGCGGCGAGGCGACAAAGGTGCCAATCCCGTGGCGACGGCGGATCAGCCCATCGCGCTCAAGCAAGTCCAGGGCCTGACGCAGCGTCATCAGGGACACCTTGAACTCGCGGGAAAGAGCGTGTTGCTGTGGGAACCGGCTCCCCGGAGGGTAGGTTCCCTCTTGGATCTGGTTGCGGAGAGTCTCGTAGATCTGACGGTAGAGCGGAGCGCCGCGGCCCATGGGCTCACCCTCTCGGGACTTCTAGAACTCTGGCCAAGTGTAGCCCGGGCGCCCCCGAGTGTCAAACGGGCGAAGAACCAGCGCCGGGGGCCGGTTTGACATCTCCAGGGCAACGTGCTATCAGTGCCACCACACTCATGCAGACCGCGAGCGAGACCAATGTTGACGCGACCATCGCCAGGGCCTCTCAGGGCTAGGAGGGAGACGTGAAACTATTGACCTTTGAGAGAGACGGAAGGCAGAGCGTGGGGGCAAGTATCTCCGAAGGCATCGTGGACCTGACCCGGGCTCTCGCCGCGACACATCCCAACGTTCGTGAAGCTGGCTCGGTCCTCTCCATCATCCAGTCCGGCATCGACATCGACGCCATCGGGGAGGAGAGCTTGGCCCGCCTGAGGAAGAGCGGCGACCTCCCCCGCTACCTGGTGACCGGCTTCAAGTGGCTCCCCCCCATCCTGCGCCCGCCCAAGATCCTGGCGCTGGCGCTCAACTTCCAGGAGCACATCGACGAGACCAAGCTCTCCTTCTTCAACGAGCCCATCGTCTTTGAGAAGTACGCCGTCAACATGCTCCCCCATGAAGGAGAAATCGTGCTTCCGCCCTTCCCCCAGCTCGCGGACGAGGAAATCGAGCTGGCCGTGGTCGTGGGCAAAGATTGCCGTCACATCCGCCCCTCCCAGGCGCGCGACCACGTCTTCGGCTACACGATCTGTAACGATGTCTCGGCGCGCGACCGCCAGCGGGAGCGGGCACGCATGGGCCAGCCCTACGCCTATGCCAAGAACTTCGACACCTTCTGCCCCATCGGCCCCTGGGTCGTCACCAAGAAAGAGCTCCCCGATCCCAGCAACCTCGCGATGGAGGTGCGGGTCAACGGTCAGGTGCGGCGGCAGGGCAACACCGGCAAGATGATTTTCGGCGTGTTCGAGGTGCTGGCCTACTGCTCCGACTACACGCAGATGGAGGCCGGGGATGTCATCTCCCTCGGCACCTACGCCGGGTACAAGGAACTGAAGGCGGGCGACTTCGTGGAACTGGAGATCGAGAAGATCGGCGTACTCAGAAACCGGGTTGTCGCCTCCAAGGATGAGTGGCCCAACTTCACCACCGACCAGCGCACCGGCCCGTTAGTCAAGGAAACCCACACCAAGTTCTGAACCATCAAAACGTTATTGTCGATCCGGTCAGTGTCAAGACAGCGACCTCCCGAAAAAGACCTCTTGCCCGACTCCCCGGAAACGAAATAAGATGGGCCAGGCGTTCAGGAGGAGTGTCGGATGATCCTCAAGCAGTATTACCTTGGCTGTCTCGCCCACGCCTCGTATCTGGTCGGCGACGAAGAGACCCACACGGCGGTGGTGGTCGACCCGCAGCGGGACATCGGGCAGTACCTCGAAGACGCCCGGCAGCAGGGCCTCGAGATCCGGTACGTCTTCCTCACTCACTTCCACGCCGACTTCGTCGCCGGCCACCTCGAGTTGCGGGATCGTGTCGGCGCGAGGATCTGTCTCGGGGCCCGGGCCGAAGCGGAATACGCGTTCACCCCCATGAACGACGGGGACGCACTGGAGCTGGGCAAGGTGCGCCTCAAGGTCCTGGAGACGCCCGGCCACACCCCTGAGGCGATCTCGATCCTTGTCTATGACCTCGCGAAGGACGAGCGGAGTCCTCACGCGGTCCTCACGGGGGATACGCTCTTCATCGGCGACGTCGGACGTCCGGATCTCATGGCCTCGGTCGGGAGCACGGCGAGCGAGCTGGCCGGCATGCTCTACGACTCCCTGCGTGGAAAGCTCCTCACACTCCCGGACGAGACACTGGTGTATCCGGCGCATGGGGCGGGCTCCATGTGCGGGAAGAACCTGAGCAGCGACACCGTCTCCACGATCGGCGTCCAGCGTCGGTACAACTATGCGCTCCAGCCGATGAGCAAGGAGGAGTTCGTCGCCCTCGTCACCGCCGACCAGCCCGAGCCGCCGGACTACTTCGCCTATGATGCAATGCTGAATCGGCGGGAGCGGCCGACGCTGGACGAGGCGCTTCTACACGAGATCACGCCCCTCTCGTCAGATCAGGTCCTGGAGCTACAGGCCAAGGGGGCTCAGGTGGTGGACACGCGGGCTCCCCAAGACTTCGCGGGCGCCCATTTGGCCGGCAGCATCAACATCGGCCTGATCGGGACG
>JACOUJ010000069.1 GCA_016177865.1 Candidatus Rokuibacteriota bacterium | reverse complement strand
GTGGTCTACGAGAAGGACAAGGAGACTCGCTCACGGTCTATCCGGGACATCAAGGAGCAGGAAGTCTATCTCGGCGAGCTCCCGCTCATGACGGAAAAGGGGACGTTCATTATCAACGGGACTGAGCGGGTCGTGGTCAGCCAGCTTCAGCGATCAGCGGGCGTCTTCTTCGACGATAACAAGGGGAAGACCGTGACCTCTGAGCGCCCCCTCCATTCAGCCCGGATCATCCCCTATCGCGGTTCTTGGGTCGAGTTCGAATTTGACGCCAATAACTTCCTCCACGTCCGCGTGGACCGGCGGCGGAAGATGCTCGTGACCGCCTTCATCCGGGCCTTCTGGTTTCTCGAGCGCGGCTCGAGCCCGGACGCGCTCCTGACTGACGAGCAGAGCCTGGGATTCTTCTTCGACCTCGAGGAGGTGTTAGCCTTCGAGGAGAACCTCGTCTGGAAGCGCCTCCACCCCGAGTATCACGTCGGGGAGAAGGTGGCAATTGATTTGAAGCCCGGCCGGCTCCGGGAGCCGGTGATTCAGGCCGGCAAGCGCCTGAACCCCAAGGTTATCGCTCGACTCGAGGAGCTCGGGGTCGAGAAGATTCCTGTTCGGCCTGAGGAACTCGTCGGCCGCCGGACCGGGAGCCGCGTGGTGGACCGAGAGACCGGAGAAGTCCTCATGGAGACCAATCAGGAGATTACCGCCCCTTCACTCTCCCAACTCATGGGCAAGCGGGTAGCCCCGTTCAAGCTCGTCCTCATCAACCCGGCGAAGAACGATTCCTCGATCTACGAGACCTTGGCGAGGGATAACTTCAAGCATCCTGACGAGGCGCTGGTGGAGGTGTACCGGCGTCTCCGTCCAGGGGATCCACCGACCGTCGAATCAGCCCGCGCCCTCTTCCGCGGCATGTTCCTCGACCCGAGGCGCTACGATCTGGCCCGGGTCGGGCGATTCATGCTGAACAAAAAACTGGGAGTGGATTCTCCGCTCAACCATAAGACACTCAGGGCAGAGGATATCGTCCATGTGGTTCGCCACCTTCTCCTGGTGCGTCAGGGGGTCAAGTCCACGGACGACATTGACCACCTCGGAAACCGCCGGGTCCGGTCGGTGGGCGAGCTGTTGGAGAACCAGTTTCGGGTGGGCCTCACGCGGATGGAGCGGGCCGTCAAGGAGCGGATGTCCATCCAGGATATCGAGAACCTCATGCCCCATGACCTGGTCAACGCCAAACCCGTCTCAGCCGTGGTGAAGGAGTTTTTCGGGTCTTCCCAGCTCTCCCAGTTCATGGACCAGACGAACCCCCTGGCGGAGTTAACCCATAAACGGCGGCTCTCCGCCCTGGGCCCCCGGGGGCTCTCCCGGGAGCGTGCCGGGTTCGAGGTGCGCGACGTGCACCCGACCCACTACGGCCGTATCTGCCCGATTGAGACGCCGGAAGGGCCCAACATCGGCCTCATCTCGTCGCTCTCGACGTACGCCCGGATCAACGAGTTCGGGTTCATCGAGACGCCATATCGACGGGTCCGGAACGGGGTGGTCACGGACGAGATCGATTTTCTCACTGCCCTGGACGAGGAGCAGTACGTGATCGCTCAGGCCAATACTGAGGTGGACAAGCGGGGCCGCTTTGCCAAGGATCGCGTCGAGGCCCGCAAGGGAGGCGAGTTCAAGCTGGTGCCGCCTGAAGAGATTCACTATATGGATGTCTCGCCGAAACAGCTCGTCTCCGTGGCCGCGAGTCTCATTCCCTTCTTGGAGAATGACGACGCCAACCGGGCCCTCATGGGGTCCAACATGCAGCGCCAGGCCGTCCCTCTCCTTCAGCCGGAGGCCCCGCTCGTCGGGACCGGCATGGAACACATCGTGGCCCGGGACTCGGGCGCGGTGGTCGTGGCCCGGCGCCCTGGGGTCGTGGAGTCCGTCTCCGCCGACCGGATCGTGATCCGGGCGGAGGGACGCGGGAAAAAGGCCGATCCGGTCCAGGACCTGCCGCTCGACATCTATAACCTCACCAAGTTCCAGCGCAGTAACCAGAACACCTGCATCAACCAAAAGCCGATTGTCCGACGCGGAGAGCGGGTCCAGACGGGTCAGGTGATCGCCGACGGGCCGGCCACCGACCAGGGCGAGCTGGCCCTTGGTCGGAACGTTCTGGTCGCCTTCATGCCCTGGGGCGGTTACAACTTCGAGGATGCCATCTTGGTCTCCGAGCGGCTGGTCAAGGACGATCGCTACACCTCGATCCATATCGAAGAGTTCGAAGTCCAATCGCGCGACACCAAGCTCGGGAAGGAAGAGATCACACGCGATATTCCGAATGTCTCGGAAGAGGCGTTGAAAGACCTCGATGAGTCCGGAATTGTCCGGATCGGGGCCAAGGTGAAGGCCGGCGACATCCTCGTCGGGAAGATCACCCCCAAGGGGGAGACACAGCTCACCCCGGAGGAAAAGCTCCTTCGGGCGATCTTCGGCGAAAAGGCCGGGGATGTGCGTGATACCTCCCTGATGGTCCCGCCTGGGGTTGAGGGGACGGTCGTGGATGTGAAGGTCTTCTCGCGCCGTGGCATTGATAAGGACGAACGGGCGCGCTCCATCGAAGAGGAAGAGGTGAGCCGCCTGGAGAAGGACTACCAGGACGAGATCGCCATCGTTCAGATGGAGCGGGACCAGAAGCTCAAGAACCTGCTGGTTGGACAGATCCTCGTCCAGGACTTCCCTGGGCCCGACCCGAAGAGGAAACTGTTGAAGAAGGGGCAGAAGATTGAGCGGGAGTACCTCGAGAGCCTCTCTTGGAGCGATCTCAAGCGGATCAAGGTGAAGGACGCCAAAGAGTTGGCGCCCATGATCCGCAAGATCGAAGACCTGGCCGAGGAGCAGATCCACCTGCTGGAGACCCTCTTGGAGGAAAAGATCGCCCGCCTCAGGCGCGGGGACGACCTCCCGCCCGGGGTGATCAAGATGGTCAAAGTTTACGTGGCCGTCAAGCGCAAGCTGTCCGTGGGGGACAAGATGGCGGGGCGCCACGGCAACAAGGGCGTGGTCTCCAAGATCCTGCCCGAGGAGGACATGCCATGCCTCCCCGATGGCACGCCAGTGGAGATCGTCTTGAACCCCATGGGGGTTCCCTCTCGAATGAACGTGGGGCAGATTCTTGAAACCCACCTCGGCTGGGCGGCCAGTGCCCTCGGCCTCTGGATTGCCTCGCCAGTCTTCGATGGGGCCACGGAAACCGAGATCAAAGAACATCTCACGCAGGCCAAGCGCCCCGTCTCCGGCAAGACCGTACTCTACGATGGTCGGACGGGGAAGCCATTTCACCAGGAAGTCACGGTCGGGTACATCTACATGATGAAGCTTGCCCACCTGGTGGATGATAAGATGCACGCGCGCTCCATCGGCCCCGTTTCGCTCGTCACCCAGCAGCCTCTGGGCGGGAAGGCCCAGTTCGGCGGCCAGCGCCTGGGCGAGATGGAAGTCTGGGCCCTCGAGGCCTACGGCGCCGCCCATACGCTCCAGGAAATGCTGACGGTCAAGTCCGACGACGTGGTGGGGCGAAACCGGATCTACGAGGCCATTGTGAAGGGTGAAAACTTTTTGGAGCCTGGCATCCCGGAGTCCTTCAACGTCCTGATCAACGAGCTCCGGAGCCTGGCCCTGGACGTCGAACTTATCTCGCGGGACGGAAAGAAATCGTGAAAATCAGGGTCGCCGCGCCACCGGCGTCGGGTGTCCCGTCGCCGCGTTGTGGGTCGGTTCCCGGTTGTGGCGATGCGCCCTCTCGGGGACCAACGAGGGGGCATCCATGCCACCCTCAGCACGGAGGTAGGCAATGCTGACTGACCGGCCATTGGGGAGTTTCCTTCGGGAAGAGAGACCCATCCGAGACCTCTGGGGTGTCCTGGATCGTCATCCCTGGCCGATTACTTTTGACGCGATCAGGATCCGGCTGGCCTCGCCTGAGAAGATCCGGTCCTGGTCCCACGGGGAAGTCAAAAAGCCTGAAACGATCAACTACCGGACCTTCAAGCCGGAGCGCGACGGTCTCTTCTGCCCCAAGATCTTCGGTCCGACCAAGGATTACGAGTGCGCGTGCGGCAAGTACAAGCGCATGAAGTTCGCCGGGGTCATCTGTGACAAGTGCGGCGTCGAAGTGACGGTGGCCCGAGTCCGCCGGGAGAGGATGGGGCACATCGAGCTGGCGTCCCCGGTCTCCCATGTCTGGTTCTTCAAGGGGCTGCCCAGCCGGATCGGCCAGCTCCTCGACATGTCCCTCCGGGAGCTAGAGAAGATCCTCTACTTCGAGGAGTACGTGATCCTCGATCCGGGGCGGACGAGCCTCAAGCAGAAGGACCTCTTGACCGTGGATCGCTCCAGGAAGTTGCAGGAGGAGTCTGGTCCCGACAGTTTCCGGGTTGGGATGGGGGCGGAGGCCATTCGGCAGCTGCTGCAGGAGATCGACTTGGACGAGTTGGGTCGAGAGCTCCGGACCCAGATGCACACGGAGACCTCGCTCCAGAAGCGGAAGAAGACTGTCAAGCGTCTCAAGGTGGTCGAGGCCTTCGTCAAGTCGGGGAACCGGCCGGAGTGGATGATCCTCGAGGCGATCCCGGTCATCCCCTCCGAGCTGCGCCCCTTGGTCCCGCTGGACGGCGTGCGATTCGCCACCTCGGACCTCAACGACCTCTACCGCCGGGTGATCAACCGGAATAACCGCCTCAAGCGTCTCATAGAGTTGAGAGCCCCCGAGATCATCATCCGGAATGAGAAGCGGATGCTCCAGGAAGCGGTGGACGCCCTGTTCGACAATGGCCGGCGGGGCCGGATCATCACCGGCCCGAACAATCGACCCCTCAAGTCGCTCTCTGACACCCTGAAGGGGAAGCAGGGGCGCTTCCGCCAGAACCTCCTGGGCAAGCGCGTGGACTACTCAGGGCGCTCCGTCATCGTGGTGGGGCCGGACCTCCGTCTCCACCAGTGCGGGCTCCCCAAAAAGATGGCGATCGAGCTGTTCAAACCGTTTATCCTTCGAAAGCTGGAAGAGCGGGGACTGGCCAGCTCCATCAAGGCCGCCAAGAAGATGGTCGAGAAGGAGCGCCCCGAGGTCTGGGACATCCTCGAAGAGGTGATCCAGGAGCACCCGGTCATGCTCAACCGGGCCCCAACGCTCCACCGCCTCGGCATGCAGGCCTTCGAGCCGATCCTGGTCGAGGGGAAGGCGATCGAGATCCACCCTCTGGTCTGCGCCGCGTTCAACGCCGACTTCGACGGCGACCAGATGGCGGTCCACATCCCCCTCTCCATGGAAGCCCAGGTCGAGGCCCAGGTCCTGATGCTTGCCTCGAATAACATCCTCTCTCCGGCCAACGGATCCCCCCTGGCCGTGCCGAGCCAGGACATGGTCCTCGGGATCTACTACCTGACCAAAGAACGGGTGGGGACCAAGGGGGAGGGGCGGACCTTCTCCGATATGGAAGAAGTCCGGATCGCCTATGACGCCGAAGACGTGGACCTTCAGGCCAAGATCCGCCTGCGCTGGAACGGCGAGGTCGTTGAGACGACGGTGGGTCGGGTGCTGTTCAATGAGGTGGTCCCGGAGTCCCTTCGGTTCGTGAACCGGGAGCTGAAGAAAAAGGAGGTCACGGCTCTGATCGCGGAGTGCTACCGCCAGCTCGGCAACGAGGTCTCCGTCAAGTTCCTGGATCAGCTCAAGGACTTGGGGTTCCGTTACGCCACCCTCTCAGGGCTCTCCATCGGCATTGACGACATGCACGTCCCCTCCTCAAAGGAGGCCCTGATCGAGGAAGCCAAACGGGCCGTCATCGAGGTGGAGCAGCAGTACCAGGACGGCGTGATCACCAACGGCGAGCGGTACAACAAGGTGGTGGACATCTGGGCCCACGTGACCGAGCAGATCGCCGATGAGATGTTCCACGAGCTCGAAGGCGGCGCGGCCGGTGGCGAGTTCAATCCAATTTACATGATGGCCGATTCCGGGGCCCGGGGGTCGAAGCAGCAGATCCGTCAGTTGGCCGGGATGCGCGGGCTGATGGCCAAGCCCTCGGGGGAGATCATCGAGACCCCGATCATCTCCAACTTCAGGGAAGGGCTGACGGTGCTGGAGTATTTCACCTCCACACACGGGGCTCGGAAGGGATTGGCTGATACCGCCCTCAAAACCGCGGACTCCGGGTATCTGACCCGGCGGCTGGTGGACGTGGCCCAGGATGTCATCGTTTCCGAACCAGACTGTGGCACGATCCAAGGGATCTCCGTCGTCCACTTGGTGGAGGGGGGCGAGATCATCCAGTCGCTTCGCGATCGCATCCTCGGGCGGGTGGCGCTCGAAGAGATCCGGGACCCGTTTACCAGCGAGACGATTGTTCCGGCCACCACCGAGATCAATGAAGAGCTGGCCCAGAAGATCGAGGAGTCGGGGCTCGAGCGGGCGAAGATCCGGTCAGTCCTCACGTGCGAGTCGAAGCGAGGCGTCTGCGTGATGTGCTATGGCCGGAACCTGGCCACCGGCCGCTTGGCGGAGCTCGGGGAGGCGGTAGGGATCATCGCCGCCCAGTCCATCGGCGAGCCCGGCACCCAGCTGACGATGCGGACCTTCCATATCGGCGGGACCGCGAGCCGAATCGTGGCGCAGACGATCCATCAGGCGAAGAACGGCGGGGTCGCCGCGTACCACAACCTTCGGACGGTGACTGACCGAAACGGTGACCTGGTGGCCACCAATCGCAACGGCGAAATCGCCGTGATGGACGACAAGGGGCGTGAGCGCGAGCGCTACCCGGTCGTTTATGGGGCCAAGCTCAAGGTGAAAGAAAGAGCACGGATCCAGCCGGGGCAGGTCCTGGTGGAATGGGACCCGTATACGATTCCCATCCTGACCGAAGTGACGGGAGCCCTCCTCTATCGCGACATCGTCGAGGGAGTGACGGTCAGGGAAGAGATCGATGAGGTGACCGGACTGGCGGCGAAGGTCATCATGGAGGACCAGGAAGGGAAGCTTCAGCCCCGGGTGTCAATTAAGGATGCCTCGGCGCAGACGAGCGGGCGGTATCTCCTTCCGGTCGGGGCCCACCTCCTGGTCACCGACGAGGCGAGCGTCTTCGCTGGGGACGTGATCGCCAAGATCCCGCGGGAGACCACCAAGACCAAGGACATTACGGGCGGGTTGCCCCGGGTGGCCGAGCTCTTCGAGGCCCGCAAGCCGAAGGAGCAGGCGGTCATCACCGAGATTGACGGGAGCGTGGAGTTTGCCGGGTTCGTCAAGGGGATGCGGAAGATCCTCGTCCGGTCGGACTCCGGGGAGGCTCGCGAGTACTTTATCCCGCGAGGGAAACACATCTCGGTCCATGAGGGGGACCGGGTCAAGGCGGGCGAGCCCCTCATGGACGGCTCCCCGAACCCTCACGACATCCTGGCGGTCTTGGGAGATAAGGAGCTCCAGCGCTACCTCGTGAATGAGGTCCAGGAGGTTTATCGCCTCCAGGGCGTCAGCATCAACGACAAGCACATCGAGATCATTGTGCGCCAGATGCTCAGGCGGGTGCGCATTGAGGACGTGGGGGACACGGAGTTCGTGGTGGGTGAGGTGGTGGATAAGTTCCTCTTCCAGGAGGAGAACGAGAAGATGATCGCCCGCGGCGGGAAGCCCGCCACCGCGAAGCCGATGCTCCTCGGCATCACCAAAGCGTCACTGGCGACCGACAGCTTCATCTCGGCAGCGAGTTTCCAGGAGACGACCCGGGTCCTGACCGAAGCGGCGATTAACGGTAAGGTGGATGAACTGCGTGGCCTCAAGGAGAACGTCATCGTCGGGCGCCTGATCCCGGCGGGGACCCGGGCGCCTGATCCCGGCAGGGACCGGGATGGGGTGGTACACAAAGGCGGAGGTCATCGGCCAGATTCTTCCCGAAATCCCGGCTGCCGAACCGCCCGTGGAATCCGAGGAACCGCCCATGGCGGAGGCCATATAGAGGGGCGAAGCATGTGGTGCCGGTCCAAATGACGAGCCAGACAAGGCCCGAGGGAGGAACCAACCGGAGCGTACGGGGTGTGTACGTGAGGATTGGGGACGACCGAGAACGCAGTATGGCGAAGTTAGTTGGGACGGCACTGGTAAATAACGGGATTGACAGAAGAGAATCTTCCCGGTACACTGCTGAAGTTTTGTCTCATGCCGACCATTAATCAGCTCATTCGCAAAGGGCGGGAGGCCGTTCGGAAGAAGGCCAAGGCCCCGGCGCTGGGGGAGTCGCCCCAGAAGCGAGGGGTGTGTATCCGGGTCTACACCGTGACGCCGAAGAAACCCAACTCAGCCCTCCGAAAGGTGGCGCGAGTCCGTCTTACCAACAGCTTGGAGGTGACCTCGTACATTCCCGGGGTCGGCCATAATCTTCAGGAGCACTCGATTGTCCTGATCCGGGGTGGGCGGGTGAAGGATCTGCCTGGGATTCGCTACCACATCATTCGAGGGACCCTGGATACCGCCGGGGTGGCCAATCGTCGGCAGAGCCGCTCCAAGTATGGGGCCAAGACCCCCAAGGCCGGCGGGGCGGCCTAGTCGTGCCCCGTCGAGCCGTCGTTCAGAAGCGGGACGTGCTTCCGGACCCGAAGTATGGAAACCGGCTGGTGGCGAAGTTCACCAACATTTTGATGCACGAAGGAAAGAGGAGCGTCGCGGAAGGCATTATCTACGACGCCCTCGACCTGGTCGGGGACCGGACGAAGCAGGATCCGATGAAGATCTTCAAGCAAGCGATCGACAACGTGAGACCGGCCCTGGAGGTGAAGTCCCGCCGGGTCGGCGGCTCCACCTACCAAGTCCCCGTCGAGGTGCGCCCCGAGCGGCGGACGTCGCTCAG
>JACOUJ010000068.1 GCA_016177865.1 Candidatus Rokuibacteriota bacterium | reverse complement strand
TGGACAATACTATCTTCAGTTTTGGCCGGACATCTTTCTGTCTTAATCTCCTTCGTCACCACATAGCTAACTGGCGCACGTACCCGGATCCCTCGTACGACGCTGGGATTATCACCTGCGCCGTAGACAAGGAGTCTCGAGGCGCACCCAGTAAGGCCAATGAGTAAGAAGCCAACAAAAAACCGCTCTACCACAGAATCTGTAATGGGCTCACTGTTCATGCGGCTCTCAGGAGCCGGCGGCGCTCAGCGGTGGCCTTCTGCACTTTGAGGAGCAGGTACTCGTGATCCCGGTAGCCGCGTCCCCGGCGCAGCATCGCCCGGATGTTGCCGTTGATCGCCTCGACCTTGCCGAAGGGCACCTTCTCATGGCAGTAGGCCAGGATGCCGTCGAGATGCCGGAGGAGGAGCTTGGCGACTTTCTGGAAGGCCGGCAGCCGTTGCCAGCGAAGGGCGCGCAGCCAGGTGATCAGGAACCGCCGCGCCGCCCCTTCGTACGTGTAGTCCCAGAGATGGGCCAGCTGCTCTTTGAGCAGGTACGCCTTGGCGAGGCGGCGGTTGAGGGCCAACAGCTCCTTGACCAGCCGACGTTCGTCGCGTTCCAGGTGGGCCCACCGGCGCAGCAGCACCCAGCGCTTGCCCCGGAGCAGGCCGCGGGCGTGCCCGCCCTTCCGGAAGAACTCGGCCCGGCGGGTCTCGTCCAGGGCGTCGTTCACATGGCGCAGGACATGGAACTTGTCGTACACGATGCGGGTGTGAGGGAGATGAGCTCGCAGACTCTGCACGAAGGGCTCCCACATGTCCACGCACACGGCCCGGACGGTACGCCGACGGCCAGGGGGCAGGGCCTCGGCGAAGAACCGGTCCAGGGTCTCGCGCTTCCGCTCCAGCCCCACCCAGAGGGGTTCGCCCCGCTCCAGGTCACTGACGACGGTGAGAAACTTGTCGCGCTTGCCGAGGTAGATTTCATCGACCCCGAGGTCCCGCAGGGGGACGCGCGGGCGGCCCGCCGCCCAGCGGTGCAGGACCCGCTTGTCCATCCGGCGGACGGTCTCGGGAGGGAGCCCCCACTTGGCGGCGACCCGGCTCACGGGCGCGGCCTCACAGTCTTGGGCCACGGCGGTCTCCAGCCGGGCCGTGGAGTGCGCCTTGCCCGCCAGAAAGGGCAGCCGCTCCGTGCGCACCCCGCAGCGGCGACACCGGACCCGATGCACTTCCACCACCAACCAGACCTGCCAGGTCCCCCAGGGCAGGTCCCGGACCCGCCGCTCCGTCCAGCTGTGGACGTCCCGGACCGAGATCCCGCAGCCGCGGCAGACGTGGTACGGCTCGGACGCGGTTTGCCGAATCCAGAGCGTCAGCGTCCCGGTCAGCTCCTCCGCCTCCCAGGCATACACCCCATAGCCCGGCAGGCGCAAAATGCGTGATACGATCTCCTCGGGCATCGGCTCCCTCCTTTCCGTGATGGCAACTCACGGTAGGAGGTCTATCACTTCGAGAGCCGATGCCCCTCATCATTTCAGCACCCCGCATCCAGACAGGGGTGGTTACAGATTCTGGTGAAGAGCGCAAAAAACAACCGGACCTTCCTCATATCGACTCCTCCTACGATGCTTGGCCCAACAACAAACGCTCCTCTGTTGGCCTTCGGATTGATTAAACCGCCGCCGATATCCCGATGCGTGGAGGAAAGCGGAGGGCACCTACCTCACGCGCGTACAATTCAGCCTCTCATTGCTTTCTGAACCCCGGGACAAGATGACCCAGCCCCTCCTAACCTTTCCCGCACGCTGTTAACGCTATCCCAGTAGTGCTGACCGAGCGTATAACCTACCCAGAACGTTCGGTCCACCTGTTGTGAGCTCAGCTCTTTTAGCGTCTCATAGCCCGCAACTTCGGACGCGACCTTGCTCCCGTTAACAGAACCAAACATATAACTGCCCAGGATCGCTATTCCCTCCGCGTGAGTCGCCCTCATCCAAAGAACCTGCTCTTTCTTCAATTGCCTGCGAATGAACTCGTGGAGCGTGCCATATGTTATGCCCTGGCTCCGGCTGACCAACTGAACGAATTCAACCTTCGGCGGAAGCCTATCGACAGTGCCATATTTACTAGCGTCGGAGATGATTGTGAAATCAGGGGCATCTACGGATTTCCCGGCTTCCTGTTCGAGCACGCGGAAACGTTCAAGGCCCTCGATACCAAGGTTTTCCACGACACCGCCGTCTACAAATCGGCGCTTCTCAAGACGGTCAGCCCCCGCGGGTGGAAGCCAACGAATTACCTTTGGCTGAAATGCTCCCGGAAAGGCCCCGGATGCGGCTACCACGTCCGCCAGCAAGGTCTCATCGAGCTTTGAGTCCTTGGGATCGCGGCCTTTGTAGAAGACCTCCCGCGCACGGTCGGCCGTCTGTTCGATGTCCGTCGCATTTACCAGAAGCCGAGGGAAGGAACCGGTATCCGCCAACGTCTTGGTTCCGAAAAAGACGTTCCGAAAATGTCGCGCGTACGTGTCTGCACTATTCCAGCCAGGCAACACCCAATATCCGGGCAGGAACCAATCCGCAAAGACCCAATGGATCGAAAGCATTTCATCGGGCAGGCCTGGCCGGTGTGCCATAAGCTTCTCTCTGAACAACGCTGGCGGGTACCCGAGCGCGTAGTAAGTACCAATGATCGAACCCCCGGACACCGTACTCAGATACCGAATTGGAACGCATCTTTCGTCCAGCGCGTGCAGCAGTCCCGCGTGAATGGCAGCGGCCCGGTAACCGCCTCCCGATAAGGTCACGGCGATCACGATCGGCCGGCCATCGGTGCTCATCCATCCCGGGTGTCTTGCCCACTCCTGCCGCTTACTCAACTGTTTCTGACGAGCGTCTTCCAGCGTCGCGTGCATCGCCGCACCGGGAAGCCTCGGATTTAGCCACGAAAATACCGTCGCGCCGCCCCATGCTACCAGCACAGGAATAAGGGTCACGCCCATCGCGAACTGAAACCACGGGGTTACTTGGTGCTTTATCGCATATCGACTCAACGGTAGGGTGAGTATTTCCACGAGCACTATGAACACAATGAAGATCAGACCCGCCCAGAATGACTCCTTCCAGTCAATCCTGATCCCTACTGCCCAGCCGAAGAAAAGTATCCCCACAAACGTCAACCAGATTCCCGCCCTCATGTGCCAGAAGAGACAGCTTCTGGGCGGAAGAGGATCTGGGGTTTGCGCGTCCCGCCACATGAGCCAACCCAATCCTGCACAGAGACCGGCGAAGATTACGACGCCCGTCGCGCCCATCAACCCCGAGACGCCAAAGCCCCACCATATTCCCACAAAGCCCAGCAAAATAGCGGCCTGAAAAAGCCAAATGAGCTTGACTCGCCCTGGGTCTAGGTTTGGAACAAACGATGGGACGGGGGGGAGCCGTGCTGGCGTTTCACCTCCAGTAGGTTCAGGTGGGATGATTTGCTGTGTCGTGACGTCGGACATCGACGGATCTAACCTCGTCCCCGCCTTTAAGGTGCACTCCTCACGTCGACCAAGTCAGTTGTTTCCTCCACTTTCACGCCCAAAGGGAGGCCCTGATCCAGAGCACACTCCGGATAGGGCCAGCTGGGAGGGGGCAGTGCGCCGGGAGCGACATACTTCCGCATCGCCGCATCGCAGACCGCGTACCCCCAGTTGATGAGCGCGCACTGCTCGGCCTCGGTGAAGGGGTTTAACCGGGTGCGGATCCGTGCGAGTTTTCGAGTCACCTCCGCCGGCACCGGCAGGGCATCCGGCAGCTGGTAGTTCTCGATCTCGGTCATGATGCCCCAGTATGTCCCCTTGCGGACCCCCGCCTTGAACATCTCGATAAGGAACCGTTTCCGCAACCCACGGGCCTGGTTGGTGGCGATATCGAACGCGCGCAGCGTCTGCCGGTGCCAAGAGCTTCCAGGGTCAGGGTCGAACACAAACGGCGCCCCGGCATCGCTGACCAGGATGGTCTCCAACCGCTTCCAGACGGTCTCAAGCCCGAGGTTGTCGTAGGCGCCGCCGTCCGTGAGCACGAGTCGCTCCCGGTAGGCCCGGTGGTCATAGAGGTCGGCCCCGTCGGTCCGCTCGAAGGCGTCGGGGTTCGGTGTGATCACCACGGGCGAGAGGAACGGCGGGAAGGCGCTAGACGCCGTCACGGCGAGGGCGACGGAGAAAGTGGGGTTTCTGAGGAGCCCGATCCGGTAGTCTCCGGCATAGGGCCTTGAGAAACGAAAGTCCACGCCGGTGGAGAAGTTCGAGGCGTTGAAGATAAACCGTGGCGCCTCGGGAAGATCCTGGAGGGTCGTGGCCCCGAATAGGTCCTCGTATTCCTCCCGGAGGGCGTCGCTGATCCTCTTCCAGGGGAGAAACGTCCCCTCGAGGATCGCCGGCCCGTCGATGTCCCGCTCGCAGAACTTCCGGAGCGGGAGGATCACTTCCTCCAGGAAATTCGTTGCCGCATCGTTGACAAACAGGAGCTCCCGCCACCTCACGGCAAGGCGGCCGGCGGTGATCGAGCCCCCGGAAACGCTTGAGACCCGCGTGAGCTTGGGCAGATAGCCGAGTTCGTTCAGACGCCAGAGCGCGCCACAGTGGAAGAGCGTGGCGCGAAACCCTCCCCCCGAGAGAGCAAGGCCGATTCCCGGCTCGATGCCTTCACTCCCGAACGGCATGACCTACGCTCCTGCCATTCCGTTCCTCATGCACCCCTGGGCCCGACTCTCGAACGACCAGCGGCCGACCCTGGAAGACCTTCTATTTCTCGGTTTCAACCGTCACCTGGGTGCCATTGGAATGAAGGACGACGGTCCCATGCCGGTCAGTGCGGTAGATCTCTGTCACCCCTGCCTGCTTCAGACGCTTGAGCACTGACTGTTTCGGATGGTTGTATTGGTTCCCGGCCCCAGCCTGGATGACCGCGATCTTGGGCTTCACTTTCTTCAAGAACTCGGGGCTCGAGGCGGCATCGGAGCCATGGTGACCGACATTGAGGACGTCACTCTGGACATCCGAGGTCCGGCTGACCTCCTTTTCGCAGGTGGCCTCGCAGTCGCCGGTGAGGAGCACCCGGACCCTGCCGTCCACCAACCGGACGAGTACGCTGTTGTCCGCCTCCTTGCTGTATCGTGCGCCACGGCTATCGTAGGCGACCAAAATCTGAATGCCGTTCTCGTCGCGATCGCGCTCGACCACAACCACCTCGTCGGCCCTCCCCGCCTCCTTAAGGAATTTTCGCCAGGTCCCAGTTTTCGCGTTTGAGCCGTTGTGGAAGATTCGTTTGATCTTCACAGTACTTTTCGTCAAGACATGGATGCAGCCGCCCATGTGATCCTTATGAGCGTGGGAGATGACGAGAAAATGGATCGTCTCTACGTCTAGGGCGGCGAGGTAGTCAGCGACCGCGGGGCCTGCAAAGGTATCGCCGCAGTCGTAGAGGATATTCTTTCCGTCCTTCTGGATGAAGACCCCGCCGCCCTGGCCGACATCAATGAAGTGGACCGCCATCTCCGCCCAAGCTGAAAGCTCCCCACTCAGGACAGAGAGGGTGACCGCGAGGCACCAGGTCGTAACGACTCGTCTCATCGCACCTTTACGACTTTCATGCTAGCTTTTTTGGCTCTTCCGGCTTTTGTGTGGGTGGGGCTGGCCGAGACCACGCCCTGCGGGTCCTAGCCTCAAAGCCGTGGCGCGGCTCGGGCTTGGGGGGTCGGCGGCGATCCCGGGGGCCTGGAGGCAGAGGGCGCCTGCGGCCCTCCTGACCGCCGTGGAGGCCACTGTAGCCAGCCCCCCGAGGGCGGCATCCAGGCAGGACGCCCGGACCCCGGCTACGTATCCCCCAGGCCGTCGATGAACCCCGAGTCGGAGGGCGGAGGACCCACACAAGATCCGGAAGAGCCGCTTTTTTTTTCTGTCTCTCGACCGCCACCCTGGTGCTGGCGTCTCCAAAACGGAGCATCTGGCCAGCGTTGCTCCAAGTGGTAATATGCGCCGCGGAGAAGAAAAAAAAAAAAAAAAAC
>JACOUJ010000067.1 GCA_016177865.1 Candidatus Rokuibacteriota bacterium | reverse complement strand
TCCTCAAGGTTGAGGGTCACATGGTATTTGTTCCGTCCCTCCACGAGATAGGCGAGCCCCGTGTTCTGATGTGTCAGAGCGAACGGAGTGAAGTGGCGGGCGGGATCTCCGTCTGGGGCCTCGATCCGGATGACCTCCGCCCCGAACTCTGAAAGAATCGAGGAGCAATAGAGGGCGCCGAAGTTCGACCTCGAGATGTCGAGGACGCGGAGCGAGCCCAGGGCCTCGGGCTTGGCCGCCGCTCGCTTCGGATCCGAGTGTTCCCGGGCCCAAGAGGCCCACGTTTCGTCCGGCATCAGAACACCGTGCCTTCACCCTGCCAGTCATCCGGAGGCTTGGCCCCGGGCCGAGGCCCCCACTGCCCGATGACCTTCTTTTCCTCAAGCTCCTGAATCTCGGCTGAGGTGAGCCCCAGGATCGTCCGAAGCACGTACTCGTTGTGCCACCCGACCGGCTTGGCTGCCCACTTGATCCGGCCCGGGGTCTCGGAGAGCTTGGGGACAGGCCCATGATCCACGATCTCGCCGTAGAGCGGATCCTCGAAGGCCCAGACCGTTCCGCGACGCCGGTAATGCTGGTCGTGATAGATCGCCTCGGCATTCATGACTGGGGCCGACGCGAAGCCGTGCTGAACTCCCAATTGGTCCAGCTCGGCCTGAGTCTGTCCCGCGGCCCACTCACTGATGAGGCGCGAAAGCTCTTCGTTGTGGTCGGGGTCGAGCCTCGCTTCCAAAGTGTTGAATCGCGGGTCGTCTGCCAGCTCCGGCCGCTCCATGGCGTGGCAGAGCCCCTGGAATTCCTCGTCCAACCCTGCGGCAATCGCGCAGAAGCCGTCCTTCACCCGAAAAATACCTGACGGGGAGATGGCCAGGTCGCGGTTGCCGGCCCGGGGGCGGTCCCGCCCGGTAAGATGGTGATAGAGCCAAGTCCAATCCATGACGCGGATGAGCCCTTCCGTCTGAGCGAGATCAATAAACTGGCCCCGCCCCGTGGCTTCCCGGTGTTCCAGCGCCGCCAGGCCGGCGATCGCGGCCAGAAGCGCCCCCAAGTAGTCTCCGAGCCACACGCCCACTTTCGTCGGGGGTCGGCCGGGGAAGCCCGTGATCTCGGCGAGCCCGGAAACCACTTGGGCCACGCCATCGTAGGAGGCCCGGCCCTGAGAGAAAGGCCCCCACTGCCCGAAACCCGAGTCGGCCATGTAGATCAGACGCGGGTTCAACGCCGAGAGCTGACGCCAGCCGAGCCCCCACTCCTCCATCGTCCCGGCGCGAAGATTCTCGACCAGGAAATCCGACTTGGCGGCGAGCGCTCGAAACAGCTCCTGCCCCTCGGGTGTTCGGATATCGAGCCCCACGTGGTACTTGGAGCGGTTCTGGGGGAAGAAGGCCGGATTGGCGTTCCTCCAGGGGCGGCCGTCAGGGATCACGTAACGCATCGTGTCCCCGACCCCCGGCAGCTCCACCTTGATGACCTCCGCGCCGAACTCGGCAAGGTAATTGGCGTGGGAGGGGCCCATGATGAGCGTGGCGACTTCGACCACGCGGAGTCCCTCCAGCGCCTCGGGCTTGGCGAAGGCCCGGGCGAGGTCGAAGAGCTGGTCCGTATAATCGAAGTACGACTCGTTCGTCACGCGGCAGGAAGCAAATTAGAAAACTCTGGAGATCTGAGCCACGGTTCTCGCGCGGTCACTATAGCAAAAGGCCCGCGGCTATTCAATAGGGCCGTGGGACATCTCGGCCATTGGCGGTGCTGAAGAGGCGTGGACTTCCCTTGTGCTTTTCAGTAGAATCGTGATAATGCGGTGCGTGGCAGTCAGCCGGACGGATTTTCTTTACCAGCTCCTGAATGGGAATGGAGAGGTCCTCAATTCGTCCCTCTTCCTCGTGGGTGACGCCCGAACCCGCGCCCGCCTCGCGAGGCGAGGGGTTACGGCCCTCTCCGGGAAGCTGGAGGCCCAATCCCTCTACCGCCGAGCGGAATTGACCTCGATGGACCTTATCCTTCTCATGCCCGGGCGCCGCGCCCCGGAGAGGATCCTTGACGCCATCCTCGCCGTGGCCCCGGGGGCCCCCGTCCTTCTCATCGAGTCCGAGACGGAGCGGGCGCTTCGGACCCACTACCCCACCGTCACGACCTTTCCCGTCCCGCACCTCTTCAAGGAACTCCTCAAACCCGAGATGGCGCGGGCCTGCCTCCGCCTCCGGGTGGCCGAGATCCGACGGCACTTCGAAGGGGCGGAGCGCGTTCTCATCCTGATGCAAGACGATCCCGATCCTGACGCGATCGCCAGTGGGCTCGCCTTGAGAGCGCTCCTCGGGCGGAATCGGACATCCGCGGTGATGGCCACGTTCGGCGCGATCACTCGTCCCGAGAACTTGGCGCTTTGTAAGGTGCTGGAGATCGAGGTGGAGCGGATTAGAGAGGCTGATCTTCACGAGTTCGACCGGATCGCCTTGGTCGATGTGCAGCCACCGGTCTTCGAAGAGCGACTCCCGGAAGTGGATCTGGTCGTCGATCATCATCCGGAGGCCAAGGGATATCAAACCCGCCTGCGGGACATTCGATCGGGCTACGGGGCCACCTCCAGCATCATGACCGAATACCTCCGGGCCGCCGAGGTCAAGATCTCCCAGAAGCTCTCCACCGCTCTCTTCTATGGCATCAAGTCCGACACGCTTCATCTGGAGCGTGGCGGCACCCGCGCCGATATGGAGGCGTTCGCGTTCCTCTACGGACTGGCCAACCACAATGCCCTGCGGCGTATCGAGCAGCCCGAGCTGCCGGTGGAGGCCCTCGATACCCTCGCGGCGGGCCTGAGCCACCGAGAGATCCGGAAAGGGGCCCTGTTCACTCACCTGGGGCCCGTCAGCCGACCGGATCTGATCCCGCAATTCGCCGACCTCTGTCTTCAGGTGGAGGGGATCGAGTGGTCGGTGGTTTCGGGGTTCGTCAGCGGGGAGCTTCATATCTCCATCCGAAACGTGGGGTACGTGAAAGCGGCTGGAGAAGTGGCGCGAGCGGCCTTCGGAGACCTCGGTTCGGCGGGCGGTCACCGATCCGCGGCCAAGGCCGTGATTCCGATTCAGCAGTGGAGAGAAACCGAGAGAGAGCTCGAGCCGGGAGCGGTGAGGAAGGCCATCGTGAACCGGTTCCTTCAAGCACTGGAAGAAGAGACCTGAGCCTATTGGGAGGCGCCGAATATGGCGAAACGGCATCTGTATCGAGGAGGACTCGTGGCAATGCTCCTCGCCCTGGCCCCGGCCCTGGCCGAGGCCTGCAACGATCACCAGGCGCCGCAGGTTCAGGCCAGAAGCTACCTGCCCGTCGGGGGGCTGGGCGTCTTCTCAGTCTTTGGGGCAAGGACGCTGGAGGCGGGACAGTTTTCCGTCGGGCTTGGCTACCTCGGCGACGAAGCGGTCTGTCAGCAGACGGCCGGCTACGCTGACTTCAACACCTTCTTCCTCCCGTTGGCGTATGGCGTGACGGACCGGCTCATGGTGGGGGTGGACATCCCCTACTCGCGTCAGGAATCGGATAGAAGCCATGCCGATGAGAGGGGCCTGGACGACATCAACGTAGGGATTACTTACCGGCTCCTGGACGAAGGCGTCGGCCGCCCGGCCCTGGGGGTGGTGGGATTTGCTGCGCTCCCCACCGCGGATAAGGACAAGGGCCTGGGCACAGAGAAGCTGGACGCCGGGTTCAAGCTCATCCTGTCCAAAAGCCTTCTCCCGAGGCTCGTCGGCCACGTCAATGTGGGTTACACGTTCGTCGGGGAATCAAGCGAGTTTAAGCGAAGGAACGAAGTGACGGGCGGCGTGGGGGTTGAGTACGCAATCACTCCGCGTCTCTCGGCATTGGCGGAAGTTGTTGGAAACACGAATCGAGAGGATGGACGCAAACCCAATGGCGATCAGATCCGACAGTCAGATCTCCAAGCCGTCGGACGCGCGGGCTTCCGGTATATCTTCAACGACTGGCTGACGGGAAGCATTGGGGTAAGCGGGGGCCTCACCCACGACTCCCCGGACCGGGGGGCCTTTGCCCTCTTGACCGTGATCTGGCCACCTCGCCGTGCCGCGGTTGCCCCCACGTCCGCACCCACACCTCCGGGCGGCGCGGTCCCAGGAGCGCTCGCGCCAGGGCCAGGGGCTCTCGCTCCAGGGGCGGGGGCGCCGGGAGCCGGGGCCCCCGGCGCAGGCGCTCCGGGCGCTGGCGTTCCGGGCGCTGGCGTTCCGGGCGCAGGCGTTCAGCGTCATCCCCAAGCCGGTGAGCAAGAACGTCGTGCTCTATACCGTCGTGCGGGCCCTGATCCGCGTCTACGGCGAGCTGGAGGAAGACTCGGCGAGTG
>JACOUJ010000247.1 GCA_016177865.1 Candidatus Rokuibacteriota bacterium | reverse complement strand
GCCGCGACCCCCTCGGTCAACGTAGCCGACCCCCTCCGGAGCCAAGCGAGTCTGGTGGTTGACGATGAGCCGGCAGTCGCCGCCCTATTGGCGGAGCTGGTCACCCTCGAGGGCCATGAGGTCGAGACGGCCCCCAACGGCGCCATCGCCCTGACGAAACTTCGAGGACGGGTCTACAAGCTCATTCTGTGTGATCTCAAGATGCCCGAGCTGGACGGCCCGGGCCTCTACCGAGAGGTGATGCGCCACGATCCAGAGATGACCCGCCGGTTTATCTTCATCACAGGATCTGCGCCGACCTCGGAGGTCACGAAATTCCTGAAGCAAACCGGGGCGCCCAGCCTGCGCAAGCCCTTTGACCTGGACGAGCTGCAGGGGGTCATTCGAAAGGTGCTGCAGGCGGTCTCGTAACGCCCGGGCAATCTCCCCCGAAACACAACCCCACCTCCCCTACGACTCCGTCTTCTGTTTCTCGACCTGAAAAGAGCGCTTCGGCCCTATAGTGGAGCGGAATTGCGACTTCGCGCGCACGTAATGAGGTGACATTGAACTCACTGCGGAATCCAGCCTGGGTCGTCGTCGCGGCCTGCGCCTTGGTCATGTTCGGCATGTGGAACTCCTACACCGGGTTCGGCGTCTTCCTTCCCGTCCTCGCGCAGGAGTTCGGGTGGAGCCGCGGGGTGATCTCCGGCGCGACCTCGCTGCAACTGCTGATAGGTGGAGTGATGGCGTTTGCGATCGGAGCCCTCAGCGATCGCTTTGGTCCTCGGCGCCTCCTCTTCCTGAGCGCTCTGGTGTCGGGGGGCGCCTTCCTTTTAAGCTCGGCCATCACGGCTCTCTGGCAGCTTTATCTGCTGCAAGGGCTCCTGCTCGGCGTCGGCATGGCCAGCAGCTATCTGGTGCCGACCACGACCGTGTCCCGATGGTTCGTGGCGCGGCGCGGGTTGGCTCTGGGAATTCTTCTGGCATGTCACAATCTGACCTTGATCACGGGGCCGCCGGTATCCGCCTTCCTCATCAACGCATTTGGCTGGCGCACGACGTACCTTGTCCTCGGCGGGCTCGTGTGGTGCATTGCGCTGCCGGCGAGCGCCTTCACGCGATTCCCGAACGAGGGCGAGCGCCTCAAGTCCGGAGCACAATGGAGCGAGCCCGGCGGTGCCGGCGAGCCTCGGAGCGCGGCTCGGGGAGGTGTCACATTGCGGCGGACGCTGGCGGACCGGCGAGTCTGGTTTCTCGGCGGGTGCTGGCTCCTCCTCGGCATGGCGTGGATGATGATCGTGATCCATCTGGTCTCGCACGTGAAGGATCAAGGCGTGGCCCTCGAGGTCGCGTCGCTGGCCCTGACGTTATTCGGCGTTGGCGCGATCGTGGGACGCATTCTCTTCGGGGTCGCGGCAGACAGACTGGGGACGAAATCGACATTCTTCCTTTGCTCATTCTTGCAAGTCGCCGCGTTGACCTGGCTCCTGGCCACGCCGTCACTGGCCTCGGTCTATCTCCTGATGGTGGGGTTGGGAATGGGCGCCGCAGGCGCTGACACGACAGTGGTGAAGGCCGCGGCGGAGGTCTTTGGCGTCCGATCCATCGGGGCCACCGTGGGACTCTTGAATATGGGGTGGAGGTGCGGCGCGACGCTGGGACCGGCCGTGGCCGGGTTCATTTACGACGCCACGCGATCGTATACGCTCGCCTTCGCGCTGGCGTTGGCGGGACTGGTATTGAGCTCGGCCCTTTTTCGCTGGGGGGCGGTGTCCACCCGACCGTCTTAGTGGTCTTGCACGGACCGACGGTAATCAGTTCCTCTTGGCTGCGGACTTGTCCTGAATCGGTATATGCCGTTGACAGATCAGGCGCGGCCCAAATATAGTGGGGCGATGCACTGGGGCGTCTTTCACCTGCCCACGTCGCTCCCCGCGACCCCTTCCGAGGGGGCCGACCGCTACCGGACGATCATCGAGCAGGCGCGCCACGCCGAGGAGCTGGGCTTCGATGGGGTCTGGCTCGCCGAGCACCACTTCCAGGCGTTCGGGGGGATGTTCGCGTCGCCCGCGATCATCGGCACGGCGATCGCGCAGCACACGCGGACGATTCGTATCGGAACCGGCGTGGTGCTCCTGCCCTACCATGATCCCGTCCGCATCGCGGAGGACTACGCCACCCTCGACGTGCTGAGCCACGGCCGGCTGGAGTTCGGGGTCGGCCACGGGTTCATAAAGTGGGAGGGGCTCAACCTGGGGCTTTCCCTCGAGGAAAGCCGCGAGCGGTTCCGCGAGCACCTGGAGGTCATCCTTCAGGCCTGGACCGAGCCGAGCTTTAGCCACAAGGGACGGTTCTACGAGTACACGGCGCTGTCTGTCTGGCCGCGCCCGCTCCAGGCGCCGCACCCTCCGGTGTGGATGGCGGCGACGACCACGGTGGACTCCTTCGAGTTCTCCGGCCGCCAGGGCTACCGGATGATGTTGATCCCGTTTCTCCACGAGGTGGAGGATCTGCGCGGCAAGGTCGAGGCGTATCTCGCCGCGCGCGAGCGCGCGGATCACGACCCCGGAAGAGCGCGGATCCTGGCCCTCTACCACGTGTACGTCGGCGAGGATCCTGCCGAGGCCCGCGCCTCCGCCGCGGCCGGGATCAAGGAGTACATGGACACCGCGGCGAACGCGCACAAGCTCACCGCCGGGATGCAGGAACCCGAGTCATTCCGGGGGCACCTGGCCCATCGGCGGGCGACGCTCGGGGTGCTGGGCCCAGACGATCTCCTCGCGCGCCGCCGCGTCGTGGTGGGAAGCGCGCTGGAGGTCCGCGAGCAGCTCACCTATCTGCGAGAGCGCTTGCATCTGACCGACGTCATCGGTCTCTTCGCCCTCGGCGGCTTGACCGATGCCCAGATCCGCGCCTCGATGCGCCGCTTCATGGAAGATGTCGCGCCATACGTGAAGTAAAGGAGAAATCCGGATGGTGACCAACGTGAGCAAAGAGACGCGGGCGGAGGTCGGCAAGCACATCGTCCTCGTCCAGCACGAGGGAATTCCAACGCGCGATGCCGATCGCGCGCGCGATTTCTACATGCGCGTGTTCGGCCTCCAGGCGCTCCCGCGCCCGCCCCTGCCCGCCCCGGGCTACTGGCTCGGTACGCCGGGCGGCTTCCCGCAGATTCACATCATCCTGTGCGACTCGCCCGTGCCGGGCCCGGACGCGCCGATCGACCCCGTTGGCCGCCACGTCTGCTTCGAGGTCGCCGACTTCGAGGCATTCAAGCGGACGCTCGATGAGGAGGGGATCAAGTACCTGGAGGCCCCGGTGGTCGGGCGGCCCCAGCTCTGGATCAACGACCCCGACGGCCACACGCTCGAGTTCCAGCAGGCGCTCTAGTGCCGCTCCAACTAACTTCGCCATACTTCGTTCTCGGTTGTCGCCGGTCCTCAACGTACAACCCCGTACGCCTCCGGCCGGCTCCTCCCTCGGGCCTCGTCTGGCTCGTCATTTGGAACGGCACCGTGATTCTTCCCTTTACGGTTAGGCCCGATTAGTTGGAGCCCCTCTAGTCGGAGCGCTCCCCAAGATCCTCGATCGTGCGGCGTGTGAAAAGACCATTGTCTGTTAGAGCGTTCGTGCCAGGGGTCTCAGGGTCTTACAAGGGTCTTACAAGAGTGTAAAGTACCCCATGCCTGGTCTCCACCCCGTCAGGGTGTTGGATTTCAATGGCGTAGGGTATGACGGATTGGATCTTGAACTTGCCATCCAAAAATTTCTTCAAGACTTGGGCGCAATCCTGCCCTTCTAGCGTCGTACCAGTCGTGTCACTCACGAACTGAGTTATTAAACCACCCCCACTTGGAAAGCATCCAAAAATCACGGTGTCGGAGGCGAAACCCGCACTTACACTGGTAAGGACCGACACGAAAACGACCACGAAAACCGCCGAGAGACTCACGAGTCGTCTCATCTTCAACCTCCAATCTTGGAT
>JACOUJ010000066.1 GCA_016177865.1 Candidatus Rokuibacteriota bacterium | reverse complement strand
AAGCGTGGTACTCCCCGTCGTCCCGGGAAGCAACGGGCCCTGAGGCTTTGGGACGCGAACGAGAATCGCCTGTATCCCCGCGGTCTTGGCGGGACCGCCAGCCTGGGACAGGACATCGAGGAGGGTGGCCTCACCCGTGAGGGGATACGTCCCGGGCTTCTCGGCTTCGCCGAGGACAAACACCCGCTGGGAGCGGTATTCCTGAACGGAAACGGACACCTGCGGGTCCACGAGATAATCTTTCCCAAGGAGGCCCTTAAGCCGGCCCTCCAACTGGCTCGGGGTCGAGCCCGCCGCCGGGACGTCACCGATGAGCGGGAACGGGAACGTTCCATCAGCCGAGACGACCGCGGCCCGGGTCAGATCCTCATGGCCCCAGACGGTGATCTTGAGGACATCTTTCGCGCCGATCCGATACTCTTTCTCCTGGGCCTGGGAGGGAAGGGCAAGCCCCCACGAAAGAACGAGGAGGGCCAGGAGGACCAGCACGGCGAGGAGGCCCGGAAGCATCCTGACCCTCCCGGTTCTCTGCCGGTCCTCCCCGCCCATCACCGCGTCAGCCTTTCTCATGACTCACATCCCATCCGCAAAGCTCCCCCGAGGGGGAAGGAATCAGGTTCAAAACGTCAGCGAAACCGTCGCGCGGACGCGATTATTCGTGTAGTCGAAGTCGGAGAAGTTCGAGTCCCTGACCAGGCGGTCGTACCTCCCCTCCACGGCGAGCCACTGGCGGATCTGATAGCGGAGCGCGGCGCTCATCTCATAGAAGCGGTCAAGCCGCTCCTTGGTCTCCGTACCGACCGTGGTGGTTTCCGGATAGTCATTCGAGCCGATGAGACCGGTCAGGACCAGGAGCAGTCGTGGGCGGATCTGATGCCGGAGCTCCACCCCGCCGTAGGTGGCGACAAAGAAGTTGTTCCCTTCGAACGTGGACTCGACGTTGGCCCGAGCGGCGAACAGCCGCACCTGGGAAGGCTCCCGATACTTGTAAATGGCCTCCAGCTCGACGATGAGCCCACGCCAATCGTCCCGGGCGGGATTGTCATAGTCTTTGAATTCATATCCCACCTTGCCAAGGAGGGTGGTCTTCTCCGTGAGGTCTCCCTTGAGGCCGACCTTGAACTTGTTGGAGTCCGAATCGCGATCCCGCGCGACGGCGTCCTGGTCGTACCGAATCCACTGGTGGTCGTACTCTCCCAGGATTGAGGTCTTCGGGAGGACGCGGAAGAAAAGCGTAAAGCCAATTTGCTGATCCAGCCGATCCAGCTCGTCAAACTCCGGCCTATCCCGGTAGTCAACCCAGAACTGGCTGTAGTCCAAGGCCAAGCCGATCCGTACTCGGCCCCGGCCTTGAGCAAGTTCTCGTTTCGTTCTATTCGCTCAGTCAGCTCGGGGACCGGGAATCCGGTGAATTCCGTGGTTCGCTTGAACTCATCCGACGCGGAGAGACTCAGCCCTCCGGTGAAGTTCACCCGGCCTTCGCCCTGGAGCGTATGGTGGGTGGTGTTGAGGTCGTCAACGTCCCTGTAACGGAGAATGTCGGCCCGGTATCCGAGCCGCAACGAATATTGCCGCGCTGGCAGATCCACAAAGATCCCGGGGCTGATGATCCAGATGAAGTCCTTCTTCTCGTCTTGAGGGGCCAGAATGATGTTGTCATTCCACTCGCCGGCGAGCTCCAGAAACGGGTGGACCCGGAAGGGGCCGGCTTGGATATTCCCTTGGCTATATCCCGGGCTCGGAGACGCGAAGAGCAAACACCCTATTAGCGCAGAGATCCCTCTGACAGCCCAAAGGCGGCCTTCCCTTGGCATGCTTCTCTCCTTTCGAAACGATCTCTTACCGCTTTCGCAACGGGAATGGGGCCGAATCGCTTATGGGCCGCCCCTCGCTGCGGCTTAAACCCGGGGGGGTGCCGAGAGGCGATGCCAGCCCAGGCGGCAGGATAGACATGTTGATCGAGGAGGCCACTGTGACGATGATCTGGCCGGGGTCATTCACGATCGCCCGACCGAAGATCTCAGACTTGCCCTGCTCGATGACGATCACCCGGCCCGTGCTGGTCAGAAGCACCTGGACCTTCCCTTCCACGTTCTCGACGAACACAAGGTTACGAGCAGAGGTGGTGATCTTGGCCTCACCCGCAAGGGTTTTCACCGTGAGGCGCGTCTGCTCGGGTTGGTAGGCCACTTCGGCGGAAGCCCCTTGGCCAAGTGAGAGCAGCATCTGGCCGAAGGTGACCTCGGCGGGACCACGGACGACCTGTTTCTGGTCCTTCTCTTCGGCCGCCCACACCGGTGTCACACTCAAGGGCAAGACCAACCCAAGGATCAAGATCCAGAGAAAGCGTCTGTCCATCGGTGACCTCCTTTTGTAGGTTTCCCTTGAGGAAACGCGTTATCTGTACTCAGCAAAGGGTATGCCTGAGATACAAAGAATACTTTAACTAACCGTAAATAATGACGTTTTTAGTTAAAGAACAAAACTATTCTTGACATCCCCACCCAATCCTGGGATGATGTGCGGAAAATTTCCACTGGAAAAGTTCCTCAGTACATGGAGCCGATCAAGGTTCTCGTTATCAATTCTGACAATGGCGTCCGCGCCCTGCTCGGACAGATGCTCACCGCCCTGGTGATCATCACGACGGCCCGGGGAGCCGTGACCTCGACGGACGACGCTGCCCGTTATGGCGCCTTCGATCTTGTCTCCGAGCCGTTCAACGGTAAGGAACTCGGTCAGATCCTTCGGACCGCGTACAAGCAGCGGCTGCGGCGCCGGCAGGGGCAGAAGCTTCAAGCAGCCCTCGGTGCCCATGACCCCTTTCCTGAGATCGTGGGAAAGAGTCCTGGAATCAAGAGGGTGCTCGCCCTGATCCACAAGGCGGCCCCGACCAATTCCTCAGTCCTGATCCAGGGCGAGAGCGGGACCGGAAAGGAGCTGGTGGCGCGCGCCCTCCACCGGATGAGTCCCCGAGCGCAATCCCCCCTTACCGTGGTGGATTGCGGGGCCCTCCAGGATACCCTTCTCGAAACCGAGCTGTTTGGTCACGAGCGGGGGGCCTTCACGGGGGCCCACGCCCTCAAACACGGCCTCTTTGAAACCGCCGACAACGGCACCCTCTTCTTGGACGAGATCGGGGAGATGAGTCCGGCCACCCAGGTAAAGGTCCTGCGGGCCCTCCAGTCGGGGGAGTTCCGACGGATCGGATCCAATCGGCCGATCAAGACCGATGTGAGGATCGTTGCGGCCACGAATAAGGATCTCAGAGAGGAGGTCAAGCGGGGGAGATTCCGAGAGGACCTCTACTACCGGTTCGCCGTGATCGAGATCTCCATCCCCCCCCTTCGCGAGCGAAAGGAGGACATTTCCCTCCTTGTAGAACATTTTCTTCGCGCAAATGAGAACGGGCAGCGTTTGCGGATGACAAAGGAGGCTCTCAATTGCCTACTCGCCTATGCTTGGCCGGGGAACATCCGGGAGCTGCGTAACACGATCGAACGCCTCGCGGTGCTCGCCGATGGAGAGGTGATCACGATCGAGAGTCTTCCGCGCGGGATCGTGAATTTCAGTCAGCCCGAGACGCCGGCAGAGATGCCGCGGGACCTCCCCCTCTACGAGGTCGAGCGTCTCTACATTCTCAGAACGTTAAAGCTCTATCGGGGGAACAAGAGAAAGGTCGCCGCGGTCCTGGGTATTGACACTAAGACCTTGTATAACAAGCTCCGGCGCTATGGGGTCTTCAATCCTTCAGCGAAGGCGTGAGAGCGCTCCGACCATGACGGCCAGAACGAGGATCGGTGCCGGAAAGGGACGGGTGCTGGTCTGCGA
>JACOUJ010000065.1 GCA_016177865.1 Candidatus Rokuibacteriota bacterium | reverse complement strand
GCTCCGCCCCGCCCTGCGCTGCGCACGGCGACACGGCTCGCCATGAGGCGCTCGCTAGGGTACCCCTTGCCCAGCGAGAAACTTGAGTTCACTAGGTCCGTTCCTCGAGTTGGGTGAGGTGGAGTCGCATCCGCGTCAGGTAGATATAGAACAGGATAAAGGCTCCCACGTTCAGGAGCAACGTGAAGACCATCGTCGCGTCCATGGTCGGTGCTTGAGGGCGGAGCAGTGTCGCCGGTTGGTGAAGGGTGCGAAACCACTGAACGGAAAAATGGATGATGGGGACGTCGATGGCCCCGATGATTCCCACCACCGCCGAGAAGCGGGCGGCCCGCTCCCGGTCTTCGACCATCCCGCGGACCAGGAGATAGCTGACGTATATGAGAAAGAGAAGAGCCGTGGTGGTGAGCCTCGCGTCCCAGGTCCACCAGGTCCCCCACGTCGGTTTCCCCCAGACGGACCCGGAGACCAGGGTGAGGCCCGTGAACACGACCCCCACTTCGGCCGACGCCGCCGCCAGGCGGTCCCAGCGAGACCGCTGGGAAAAGAGATAGGCGAGGCTGGCGAGAAAGACGACGCCGAAGGCGAGATAGGCCGTGAGGACCGACGGCACGTGGAGGTACATGATCCGCTGGACATTCCCCTGAACGGCATCTCTGGGCGCGTAGAGAAAGCCAGCCGACAATCCTGAAAGGAGTCCAATGGCCGTCACCCAACCCATCGCGCTCACGCCTCCAGAATGAACTCGAAGGTGAGGAGTCCCGTGGTGAGGTAGATGAGATCGGCGCCCGCGAGCAACGCGAGCCAATGGCGCGCGGCGCTCAGGGAGTGACTTTGAACAAGCTCGCCTGTCGCCGCGACCGCGCCCAGGAGGAGGGGAATGACGACAGGGAGGAGGAGGAGGGGGAAGAGCAGTTCACGCGCTCGGACCTGAGCTGTAATCGCGGCAAAGAGGGATCCTACGGCGGCAAATCCGATGGCCCCCAACGCCCCCACGAAGGCGAGCCCGGGGAGGACTTTTCGCATCTCGAGATTGTAAAAGACGGTGAAGAGGAGGAGCAGGAAGACCTGGAGCAGCAACATCAAGACAACCCCCCCGGCCACCTTCCCAAGGTAGATGGCCGACTTGTCGCCAGGGGCCAGGACCAGCCCTTCGAGGCAGTCGTTCTCACGCTCTCCGAGGAAGGTCCGCCCGAGGCCGAGAAGCCCCGTCAGGAGGAAGCCGAGCCAGAGAAGCCCCGGGAAGGCCATCTCGATTCTGGCTCGATCTGGCCCCAGGGCGAAGTGGAAGAGGAAGAGGAGGAGGAAGGCAAAGAAAAAGAGGCCGTTCGCCATCTCTTTACTGCGTCGCTCAACCAGGGAGTCCTTCCAGAAGACGGCCCAAGCCCGCCGAAGATACATCAGCGGTCCCCCGTGTGCGTCGTATAGAGCGCGCTGAGCGCTTCAGGATCCAGGCCGTGCCGGTTTCGCTCGACGGCAACCCTCCCCGCAGCCAGGATCGCGACCCGGTCCGCCATGGCAAGGCCATGACCCAGGTTGTGGGTTACCATGAGGACGGCCGCCCCCTCCTCCTTGAACGCGGTGAGAGAGTCTTCCACGCGCTTGATCCCCTGCTGGTCGAGTCCGGCAAAGGGCTCGTCCAGAAGCAGGACGCGGGGACGCTGGAGGCCCAGGCGGGCGAAGGCGAGCCGCCGCTTCATTCCAAGGGAAAACTCTCGCACTCGCTGGTCTGCGTCGCCCCCAAGATCGACATCGCCCAGGGCCCTCAGGAGGTCGCCCTTCCTGACAGCGAGTCCATGGAGGGTGGCAAAGAATTGGAGGTTTTCGACCGCGGTGAGGTCCTCATAGAGGTAGCTCCCGTGAGCAAGGAGCCCCACGTGGCGCCGGATCGCATCGGCGTCGCGACGGAGTTCGTACCCGGCGATCCGCACCAGGCCGGCCGTGGGTCGAATCAGGGTTGCCAAGATTTTGAGTAGCGTCGTCTTTCCTGCCCCGTTCGGTCCGAGGAGAACAAGCCCTTCCCCCGGCGCGACGGTCAAGCTCACGTCCTGGAGAACGCGGGTGGAGCCATATTCCTTCCAGAGCCCTTGAGCCTCGATGGCCCAGTGCCCGTTCACCATGCGATCACCGTGAGAAGAAAACCGCCCCGGCGCGGGGCCGAGGCGGACGCGAAAGGCTGATTCGAAAAAATCAAACTCAGGAGCGCATCTGACGGAGCCGCGCGATTCGGTCCTCGATGGGCGGGTGCGTGGAGAACAGCGCCATCAGAGCCCCACCGGTGAGTGGGTTCACAATGAAGAGGTGAGCCGTCGAGGGGTTGGCCTGCATCGGGACCATCTGAGCGCCCACGTGGAGCTTTTCGAGAGCCCGCGCCAGCCACTCCGGCTCATGTGTGAGTCGAGCACCGGTCTCGTCGGCCAGGTACTCCCGCGACCGAGACACGGCCAACTGTACGAGCAGGGCGGCGATGGGGGCGAGGATGGCCATGGCAATCATCACGAAGGGGCTTCCCCCCTCTTCATCGTCGTCCCGCCGTCCACCGAAAATGGCGGCCCACTGAGCCATATGGGCAAGATAGGTCACGGCGCCGGCGAGGGTCGCGGCAATCGTAGACACCAGAATATCCCGATTCGTCACGTGCCCCAGCTCGTGGGCCAGGACGCCGGTCAATTCTTCCGCTGTCAGGATTTTCAGAATCCCTTCCGTCACGGCCACGGCCGCATGTTCGGGATTCCGTCCGGTGGCGAAGGCGTTGGGGGCTTCCGACGGGATGATATAGACCCGGGGCATCGGAAGGTGAGCCCGCTGCGTCAATCCCCGAACGATCCGGTAGAGGTCTGGCGCTTCAGTTTCCGTCACCTCTCTGGCGCGATACATGGCCAGGACAATCCTGTCAGAGAACCAGTAGCTGGCGAAATTCATGGCCAGGGCCAGGATGAACGCCATCAGCATTCCGCTCTGACCCCCGATCGCCCCCCCGATGACGATGAGGAGCACCGTGAGGATCCCAAGCAGGAGGGCCGTTTTGAAGATCTGGGACATTCTAACCTCCTTGAACCGAGAGTTCGGACTCTCACAATGGATCGTAACAGAGGGGAAACCCATCGTCAAGATGGGCGAATTCCCTTTGACAGCGCTCACTTTTCCTCTTTTCCCTTGACAAGGGGGGGGTCGCCATTTACAATGGGCCAGTTTTTTCGACAAACGCTTTATATCTTCTAGATTTGCGCAGGATTTGGCGATGATGATTCGGCTCGAAGATATTCCTGACGAGGGTCTCAAGATCGAGCGGGCGGAGATCCCTTCGGTCTTCACAGGGGAAGAGGCCAATTGGGGCTTCGGTCCTGTCTCTGTCTTTCTCCGGAAGGAAGGGGCCGAGGTGGTCGTGACGGGGACGTTTCATGCGCGGGTTCCTCTTACGTGCGGCCGTTGCCTGGAGCCGTTCATCCTGGCGCTCGACGACCAGGTGGCCGGGCGCTTCACACCTCGCCCACCAGGACGCGCTGAGGAGGTCGCCCTTTCAACCGACGACCTGGACGTGGCATTCTATGACGTCGACGAGATTGACCTTGGCGCATTCTTCCGGGCTGAGACGCTTTTGGATGTTCCTATGAAACCGCTCTGCCGGGAAGGCTGCCCTGGACTGTGCCCGGTGTGCGGTGGGAACCGAAACTTGAACCCCTGCGCCTGCGAAACCCGGCCCCTCGATTCCCGGCTTGCCCCATTCCGGGCCTTGGCTGACCGGCTCATTCATCAGGAGAAGTAAGAACCCATGCCCTTACCGAAGCGACGCCATTCGAGGACCCGACGGGACAAGCGCCGAACCCATTACACCCTCGCTTCTCCCACCCTCTCTCTCTGCCCCCAGTGCCGGGAGCCGAAGCGCCCCCATCGCGTCTGCCCACACTGTGGCTTCTACCGGGGCCGGAGATCATGCCTGTTGAGGGGTCCTAAGCCCGTCTCGGCTCTCCCACCCGGTCCGGGGACGGCCTCATGAAGATTGCCGTGGACGCCATGGGAGGTGACCGGGGCCCGGCCATCATCGTGGAAGGGGCTGTGCGGGCCGCGCGGGAGTTTGGCGCCAGCGTGATTCTTGTCGGGGACGAGCCCGCCGTGACCCGGGAGCTTCGCCGTCATCAGACCCATGGACTTCAAGTCGAGGTGCGCCACGCCTCCCAGGTGGTGGCGATGGATGAGCTTCCTTCGCTGGCCCTCCGAAGAAAGCGTGACTCTTCGATTCGCGTCGCGGCGGACCTGGTCCGGGGGGGAGAGGCGTCGGCCTTGGTCTCCGCGGGAAACACCGGAGCCGCGATGGCCATTGCCGTCGTGGTCCTCGGTGTTCTCCCCCGAGTGGACCGGCCGGCCATTGCCGTCGTGCTCCCCAACCTCAGGGGGCGCACGATGCTCCTGGACGTGGGGGCCAACGTCGATTCCAAGCCCCGCCACCTTCTTCAATTCGCCATCATGGGCCACGTGTATGCTCGAGACATCCTGGGGGTTACTGCTCCGCGCGTGGGTCTTCTCTCCATCGGCGAGGAAGAGGGAAAAGGTAACGAGCTGACTCGCGAGGCCTTTAAGGAGCTGGAGGCCTCGGGCCTCCGCTTCATCGGCAACGTGGAGGGACGGGACATCTATAACGGGAACGCCGACGTCGTGGTCACCGACGGATTTACCGGAAATGTGGCCCTCAAGATCTCGGAGAGCTTGGCCGATATGCTCGTCGCGTTGATCCGGGAAGAGCTCACCCGTACGCCGCTCGCCAAGCTGGGGGGCCTGTTGGCCCGGCCCGCCCTACGCCGTTTTCTCAAGCGCGTGGATTACAACGAGTTGGGTGGGGCGCCCCTGCTCGGGATCAATGGGGCTTGCTTCATCTGCCATGGCGCCTCGCCGCCCAAGGCGATTATGGGAGCCATCCGCATCGCACGAGAGTGGGTGGAGGTCAAGGTGAACGATCACATCCGGGCAGCGCTCGCGGGGGAGCTGGCGGGGATCCTCCGAGGGCGCGCGCGAGCGGGAGAGGGGGGTCGAACGTGATTCGAGCCAAGATCGTGGGGGTAGGGGCCTACGCTCCGAAGCGAATCCTGACCAACCACGAGTTGGAGCAGATGGTGGAAACTTCCGATGCGTGGATCGTCGAGCGAACCGGGGTGCGGGAGCGCCGTATCGCGGGCGCTGACGAGGTGACCTCAGACCTCGCCGCCCATGCCGCCCGCCAGGCCCTGGCCCGAGCGGGAATCCAGCCGGAAGAAGTTGATCTGATTGTCTGCGCTACCACCTCCCCGGATATGGTCTTTCCATCGACCGCGATTTTCTGTCAGCAGAAGATCGGGGCGAAGCGCGCAGCAGCGTTTGATCTCTTCGCCACCTGCTCTGGATCCCTCTACGCCCTCTCGGTCGCGACGCAATTTATCCGGTCCGGACAGGCCCAGACCGTCCTGGCTATCGGGGCGGAGATCCTCTCCCGCATCACCGATTTTACCGACCGGGGAACATGCATCATCCTGGCCGATGGCGCCGGGGCCGCCCTCCTCTGTCCGTCAACGGACGCGTCAGAGATCCTCGACATTCAACTCGGTTCGGATGGGCAATACTGGGATTATCTCTACTGCGCGGCGGGCGGGACCAAACACCCTATTTCCCACGAGACCGTGGACCAGAAGCTTCATTACATAAAGATGAAGGGGAACGAAGTCTTCAAGGTGGCGGTCCGGACCCTCGAGGACGTGACCGCGGCCCTTCTGGAGAAGCACGGGATCGTCACTCGCGACATCGACCTCTTCATTCCGCACCAGGCGAACCTCCGGATCATCCGGGCGGCCGCCAAGCGTCTTGGGATGCCGATGGACAAGGTGTTCGTTAACATCGACCGCTATGGCAACACAGGAGCGGCGTCGATCTACATTGCTCTCGAAGAGGCGGTGGCCCAAGGTCGCCTCAAGAGAGGCGACCTAATTCTCATGGCTGCCTTCGGCGGCGGGTTTACCTGGGGGGCTGGCCTCCTCCGCTGGTGAGGCGTGGAGCGTGCGAAGCGCTTGACAAGGCGAGGAAACCCATGCCAATGAAAGAGGGGGGCTGCGCCTTTCTCTTTCCCGGGCAGGGTTCTCAGGAGGTCGGGATGGGGAAGGCCTTTTGCGACGCCTTCCCCGAGGCTCAAGCGCTCTGGCGCGCGGCCAACGACGTGCTAGGATTTGAACTGACCGGGGTGGCCTTTGCCGGGCCGGCCGAGGCGCTCCAACTCACGGCAAACGCCCAGCCGGCGATCCTGACAGCAAGTATTGCGGCAGCTCGAGTGCTGATGGCGCACGGTGTGGTCCCGACCGCCGCCGCCGGGCATAGTCTTGGGGAATATTCGGCGTTGGTCTTGGCTGGGTCGTTAGAATTTCGAGACGCCGTCCGCCTCGTCCGGCGTCGAGGAGAGTTCATGCAAGAGGCAGTCCCGGTGGGGACCGGGGCAATGGCCGCCCTCATGGGACCGGACCTTGCCACGGCTGAGGCCCTCTGTCGAGAGGTTTCGCGCGACAGCGTCGTGGTGGAGGTCGCCAACGTCAACGCACCCGAGCAGGTGGTGGTGGCGGGGCACAAGCAGGCCGTGGAGCAAGTGGTGGAGCGGGCAAAGGAGCGCGGGGCCAAGCGCGCCGTGATGCTCCCAGTGAGCGCGCCGTTCCATTGCCGTCTCATGCGGCCGGCAGCGGAACGGCTCAGCCGAGAGCTTGAAGGCATCACGATCCGGCCCCCGCGCTTCCCGGTGATGCGCAACGTCGATGCCCGGCCATACACCAGCCCGAACGAGGTTGCCAATGGGCTTTCCGCTCAGGTGGCCTCTCCCGTGCGCTGGGTTGAGTGTGTGCAGGCGCTCCTCCAGCTGGGTGTCCGCACATTTGTCGAGGTAGGCGCGGGACGGGTCCTGACAGGGTTATTGAAGCGAATCAGCGACCAGGCAGACGGATATGCCGTGGGTGATCCGACCTCGTTAGAGAAGTTTTTGGCCACCGCCTGGGCTTCGTGACGTGGGCAGGCCGCTTGATGGCAAAGTGGCCATCATTACGGGGGCGGGTCGTGGGATCGGCAGAGCTTGCGCCCTGGTCTTGGCCGAGGAGGGCATGTCCGTTGTCCTCTTGGGACGAGACTCGACGCGCCTGGGGACGGCGGTAGCCGAAATTGAGGCCCTCGGGACAGGGGCGCTGGCTGTCGCAGGCGACGTCTCGCGGCTCGAGGATGTGGAGCGGTTGGTGGGGGAGACCCGGGGGCGCTTCGGCCGGATTGATCTCTTGGTCAACAACGCCGGGATCACCCGCGACGCGCTCGTTGTCAGGATGAAAGATGAGGAGTGGGAGGAAGTGCTCGCCGTGAATCTGCGCGGGGCCTTCTATACGACGCGGGCCTGCGCGAAGGTGATGATGCGGCAGCGGTCAGGGCGCATCATCAATATCGCCTCGACGGCCGGTGTCATGGGAAACCCAGGACAGGTCAACTACTCGGCCGCCAAGGCGGGGCTCCTCGGGC
>JACOUJ010000246.1 GCA_016177865.1 Candidatus Rokuibacteriota bacterium | reverse complement strand
CGAACGATTCGGACGACCCGCTCGACGTGGGCCGTCGCTTGGTGGAAGCGCTGGAGCGCGTCGCGATAGGTGCGGATTGGGTCGGTGACCATGCTCCTGTCCCTTTTCCCCTATCCCAGCGGTCCGTCCCCGTGCGGCAGCCGTGGCCGGCGGACGCCAGGGCGTCGGGGGAATCACCCCTCACGCGTCCGTCCCGCCGAAGCCCCGGGGCCGCGACCCCCCCCGGCGCTACACGGAGTGGGGATGGCCATCGCCGGCTGGGTCGTCCGACTCGCCCGGCGGCCTTGGGGACGTCACCGGGTGGGGCCCTCGATCCGGAGCCCCTCCCGTACCGTCGTCAGGAACCGCTCGACGCTGACCGGCTTCTCCAGGATGCTGACGACGTTCACCCCGCGCTCGACATCCTGGCGCCCGGGCTCATCGAGGTGGCCGGAGACAATCAGGATCGGGACCGTCCGCAGCACTGAATGCCGCCGGATGGTCTCCAGAACCTCCCAGCCCGACACGCGCGGCATCTGAAGGTCGAGCACGATCAGGTGCGGATAGAGGTGGCGAAGCACCCACAGGGCCTCCGCCCCATCGGCCGCGGCGAGCGTTGCATAGCCGCTTCCCTGGAGCGCTTCAAGCCAGAGATGGCGCAGATCGTAGTCGTCCTCAACCACCAGGACCCACTTCCGCGGCTCGGGGCGCGGCGACGGCATGCTGGCGACCTCTCAGGCTGACCTCGGGGCTTTTGGCTTGTCATCGGATGACGAGGATTCGGGGTGGCTCGGCGACCACCCCGGCCGATTAACAGCCCGACGCCGTGTTGCCGCTCACGGTGATCAACCCGGTCGTGGAGTCGTACGTGTAGTCGAACCCCGCGCACTGGAAGACTGGGGGCGACGGGGTTACATACTTCCCGGGGCTCCCCGGGAAGTTCCCGTTGTGCTGGCCGTAGTAGATCGCGATGGCCGACCGCATGGCGGCGATGACGCCTTGGTCGGCGGCCAGCTTGGCCTTCTGCTGGACGTTCTGGTACAGCGTGATGGCGATGGCCGCGATGATGGCAATGATCGCCACCACGACCATCAGCTCGACCAGCGTCACCCCACGCGGCTCTCGAAGCCGTTGGAACATGAGCGTCCCCTCCTTCGGGGGCTCGCAAGCTCGAACCGTGGCCCCGAGTGCCGCTGGACATGCAACGGATGCCAGGACCCTCTCCCATTTGGGATTGTCTTATTTGACACCGGCCTGCAGGCGGCCTGCCGGAGGCTGGTTGTCACCAGTGACCAAAGTTCGTCCTGGCTGGATGTCTCTGGTGGCTGTCAATTGGCCACGGATCGGTGCCTGCGCCCCTCGTGATCGCCCCCCGCGCCTCACCCGGGTGCGGAGGCTCTCCTGTCTCTCCTCACCAAGCCCGACCCTGGACCATGGTCGGTGTCTTCCCGTTCGAGACGGAATGCTATGGGCTTCGGGCCGGGGTGTGGCAAGCTGACTGGTCCCCCAAGCATGCGGCGGGGACGGGCTAGGGCGGTCCAGGAGGGCACCCATGAGGCTCCGTGGAGCGACGAAGTTCCTGCTCGCGTGCTGGGCTGCAGCCGTGACGATCGGAGGGACTGGGTACGCATTCCGGGCGACTGCCGATGCTCGGCTCGCCAAGCTCGTCGGAGAGTGTGAGCAGGCGAGGCGTCCCTCCCAGGACAAGATCATCCTCATCCGTGTTCGGGAGAAAGCCACGGGCCGGGTCGCGACCATCTCAGCCGAAGCCTACCTCCGGGACACCAGGGAGTCCCCGGCGACCTACGCGCTGGTACACGAGATCGCCCCAGCACGGAGAGGCCTACCGCCGCTTGCCTTCACACGCTTCGGGGTCCAGATTCCAGGCGTCGGGACCGTGGAGTTCCCCAGCCAGATGACCGACGAACACATCGTGACGGCGATCCGGCAATATTTCCGTTCGCTCTGCGACCCGAGTACTGGGAGGACTGGTCATTCCTGCTGCTCCTCCTGGGGGGTGCGATTGGCCTCGCGGGCGTCGTCTTCCTTGAGAGGGTGCGAGAGCTTTCGAACGCGATCCGAGAAGAACGCCCGCAGTGACGCGCGCGCCGCGAGAAGCGAAGGTGGCTGCCACCGGCATGGTGGCACATACCCCGAGGAGGGCAGAATGACCAAAAGGCTCGGAATCCTCTTCGTACTCTCGGTGCTGCTTGCCGCGCCTCTCGCGTTGTTGGCGCTCGACGCGACCCCCGGCCAGATACTCGACCGCCCGGATCAGTTCGACGGCAAGGCGGTGACCCTTGTCGGCACGGTGAGGAACCTCGACGCCCGCGTCTCACGGCGCGGCAATCCCTACTACACGTTCGACCTGGCGGCCGGGGGCCGGTCCATCAAGATTTTCTCATTTGGCCGCCCGCCATGCCCAGGGCGCTCAGCGGTGTCCGTGGAAGGCGTCTTTCAGAAGGTGAAGCGCGTGTCAGGCCGCACGTTCTACAACGAGGTCGAGGCGCAGCGGGTGGTCTGCCAGTGAGCGTATCCCGATCCTCCTGGTCCCGGGCATTGCCCAAGGTACGGGCCAAGCTGGGTCTCTCGCCAGTTCGCCCTTGCCGCCGTCCTGCCGACCCGGCGGCAACGTTGCGTGAATACGACGAATCGCGTATACCCCGGCGTGGTTATCGTGCGGTAGCGGACGGGCTCGTCCGTAGCCCCTGCGAGGAGGAACTATGAGCGAGACAGTCGAGATTCTGACCCAACGGCTGGATCGCCTGGAGCGGGAGAATCGCCGGTTGAAGCGGCTCGGTGGCCTTACGCTGGTTGGGCTGGCCGCTGTGGTGCTGATGGGCCAGGCGATGCCTGGCAAGGTGGCCAAGGTGGTGACTGCCGAGGAGTTCGTCCTGCAGGGTCCGAACGGAACCATACGCGCCGGGCTCAAAACCCTTCCTGATGGCAGTGTGAGCCTGTTTCTCCAGGACAATGCGGGGACACCCCGGGCGCTGCTGGCTGTCGCAACGGACGGCACACCGATGCTCGTGCTCGTGGATGGGAGCGGAGATCCCCGTGCGAAGTTGGCTGTGGGCCCCGACGGCAATGGGAGCCTGGCACTTCTGGACCCAGGGGAGAAGGGTCGCGCCGTGCTTGGTGTAGGTCCGAGCGGCCAGGCAATTCTGCAGCTCGCAGACAAGGCGGGAACGCTCCGGGCCTGGCTCGTCGTGGACCGGAACGGCACGCCAGTCCTTGCCTTCTTCGACAAGGACAGGAAGAGCCGCATCGTGCTCGCCGTGGAAGTGGACCGGGACGATGCGCCAACCCTCACCTTCTCCGAAAAGGACGGGATGCGCGCCGCGCTGGGCGTGCGGAAAGGCATGCCAGGCCTCCTCTTCTCCGACAAGGACGAGAGGATCATCTGGAAGGCGCCGTAGTCTGTCTCCTCACCCCACGTACAGGTTTACCGGATGCCCTCCCACCCGGAAGGCGCGCTCTTGATTTGCTAGGGTAACCGTTCAGGCCTCCCACAAAATGTTGGGGGAGTGACGGGCGGATAGGGTAGATGTGGGGGTGTGAGCCCGCCACGGCCGCGGACCTTGGAGGAGGCGC
>JACOUJ010000245.1 GCA_016177865.1 Candidatus Rokuibacteriota bacterium | reverse complement strand
TCCTTCTCCAGATGGTAGCGCACCAAGTCCACGATGTCCTTTTCATCGTCGACAACGAGGATTTTGGTAGCCACCGATCTTCGGCGCCCGTGCCGACATTCAGGGGGGGACCGGGAGCCAGGCCTGCTCGTCGGCGGACTGGAGTACGGTTTCGGTCACCGCTTGGGCGCGGAGGCCGTCGAAGAAGCTCGGGGAGACGTCCCGGCCGTGTTCCACACCATCCAGCAGGATCCGCACGAGCGGGGCAAAGGTCGCGCGCCCGGTCCGCTCGGAAAAATCCGAGGGCGCAGGGTCGGACGAGGGCGGGGAGAGTGGGACGCGTTCCCAGCGGCTACCCCCGTGAGCAGAGAGAAGCTGTCCTGTGGCCCATCCGGGCTCGTCCCGTTGGAACTCGTAGCTGAGGGCCCCCTCGGTACCGAAGAGCTGAAGACGGTGGAAGGTCGTCCCCCGGGCCACGCGGCTCAAGGTGACGGTGGCGTGGGCGCCCGACTCGAAGACTCCGAGGAACTCGCAGTAGTCGTCGGTATCGACGCGCTTCCCCGGGGCCAGCTCCCGGTCGGGGTGGGCGATCCCGGTCAAGGCGCTCACCCGGCGGAACTCGCCCCCCAGCCATCGGAGGAGGTCGATCACGTGAACGCCGATGTCGCCGAGGGCGCCGAGTCCGGCCAGCTCACGCTCGTTCCGCCAGCCCAAGGAAGCGCTGGCGTCAGCATAACGCGTCCCGTACCAGGTCCCGGTGGCGTGGAGCAGGCGACCGAGGAACCCCGCGTTCACTAGCGTCTTCATCTTCTGCATCCCCGCCGTGAACCGCCAGTTAAAGCCGGTCATCGCGCGGGTCCCGGCGCGCTGGGCCAGTCGGCCCATGAGGCGCGCCTCCTCGAGGGTGCGCGCCAGGGGCTTTTCGCAGATTACGTGCTTGCCGAGCGCCAGAGCCCTCTTCGCGATTGGAAGGTGGAGGTGCGGCGGGACGGCGATCGTGACGAGGTCCAGCTCAGAAGCGGCAACGAGGGCCTCCCAGTCGGAGAAGACCTGCGGAACGCCGTACTGCTTGGCGATTCCCCGGCCGGTCTCCTGGTCGCGCTGACAGAGTGCGACCACCTCCACGCCGGCCGCCTGAAGGCCGATGATGTGGACCTTGCCGTAACTCGTGCCGATCACCCCGGCCTTCATGATGCGCGCCCTGAGCCATCACCTTATCACACCCAGGAGAAGATTTCCTTGCAGCAACGGGTGGGAACGGGTAAGGAGGAAGGATGACCCGCAGTTGGTCGGTCCCCTGGGCCATCTGGGCGCTCGTGGGCACGAGGCTCCTCGGCATTGCCGGGGTGAGCTGGGACGTGGCGTGGCACCGCACGATCGGGCGCGAGAGCTTCTGGATCCCACCCCACCTCATGGTGTATTCCGCGGTCACCGCCGGGGCCTTGATTGTCCTCACGGTCTTCCTTCAGGAGCAGTGGACGCTTCCGCGCGGCTACGGGATCATGCTTTGCGGGTGGGCTGTGATCGTCCTTTCCGCCCCGTTCGATGAGTGGTGGCACCGGCGGCACGGCCTGGATGTGGACATCTGGAGTCCACCGCATCTGATGGCCGTGGCGGGGTCGTTGGTCTCGGGGCTTGCTCTCGTCGCCACGCTGATGGCAGAGACCGGACGAAGCGCGGCAAAGCATCTGATTCTGGTCTGCTTCGGCCTGGCCCTTTGGAGCCCGATGTTTGCCCTCGGTCGGTTTACCATTGTCGCCTGGACCCGAGACGCCGTCCTCTATCCGGCCCTGGCCTCGCTCCTGGTCCCCTTCGTCCTCATCGCGGCGATTCAGGCGGTACCTCTGCGCTGGGCGGCGACCATGACGTCCTCGGTCTACCTTGCCCTCATGCTGATCATGGCCTGGATCCTCGGCTCAACCGGATTGAAGCCGACCTCCCCGCCGCCGTTGCTCCTGGTTCCGGCCCTGGCGCTCGATGGGGTCGCGCTGAGTCTTGGGCGGGGCCGTTTCTGGTTCGGACCGCTCACAGGGATCGTCTTTGCGCTTACGTTCTTTGGAACCGAGTATCTCTGGACCTGGATGGTGGTGGGCCGAACCTGGTTGACGGATCGGTTGCTTCCGGGGATCGCGTGGTCAGTGCCGGCCGGGGCGTTCAGCGGTCTCCTGGGAGACCATCTCGGCCGGCTCCTCGCGCGCGTCACTGGTGGGGCGCGCAGACCTTGGTGCCGGGCCAAATGACGAGCCAGACAAGGCGCCAGACAAGGCCCGAGGGAGGAGCCAACCGGAGCGTACGGGGTGTGTACGTGAGGATTGGCAACGACCGAGAACGCAGTATGGCGAAGTCAGTTGGACCGGCCTTAAAGGACGAAGATCCATTCCCAGGCGACTAACTCCTCAGGAGTCCAGAGGCTGCTTTCGGTCGCCCAGTCGAGCGCCGTCGCCCGGTCCGGGGTGACCATGGCAAGAAGGGTCCGGGTCCCGAGGAAGCCGCCGAAGGTCATGCGCCCGCGCCCCCTCAATTCCACCATCACGAGGCCGGAGAGATCGGGATCCTTCGACGGCCCCTCCACAAGCGTGGCGATCCGTGAGCCATCCGGCTTGGGCTCGGCAGGCTCCCAGGGCTCGACGAACTGGGTGAAGGGGCGCAACTCGTAGCCGACCCAGACCTTCTCCCGGTAGTAGGCATCCTCGGTGATCAGCCGCTCTACCTCATCCTGGCTCGACCCCCGGTAGAACATATCGGCCCGAGACTCCTTGGCCCGCGGGCCCACGGCGACGACATTCCCCCGCGCGCGGAGCTCGAGGAGGCGGGAGAGGTGCGCCTCGCGAAACGGCTTGCGCCGCTCGGCGTAATCGGGAGCCAGTTCCGGGATCGCGTGGAAGACCATCATGGGGTGAGGTTTCCTCTCACGGCGAGTAACGGATGCGGTAGACGATGCCCTGACGATCATCGGAAAGAAAGAGACTCCCGTCGGGGGCCATGAGGAGATCCACGGGCCGCCCCCACGCCCGCGTCCCCCGAAGCCAACCAGTCGCGAAATCCTCCTCCTTTTGTACTTTCGCCCCTTCGAGCTTGATCCGGATCACTTTATACCCGGTGGGGACAGAGCGATTCCAGGAGCCGTGGAGCGCCACGAAAAGGTTACCCCGGTACTCCTCGGGGAACTGTCGGCCCGTGTAAAGGGCGAGGCCGAGCGGGGCGGAGTGGGCCTGAATCTCCACCGTGGGGAGCGCCATCCGGCGGCAGCGGTCAGCCTGGCCAAATTCAGGATCGAGGATCACGTTCCCCTGGTGGGCATAGCAGTGGGGCCAGCCGTGGAACGCCCCCTCCTTGACGATGGTGACGTATTCGGGCGGGAGGTCGTCTCCGAGCCAGTCCCGACCATTGACCGTGGCCCAGAGCCGTCGCGTTTCCGGATGCCAGAGGATGCCCACGGCATTCCTGAGACCCGTGGCGAAGAGCTCCTCCCCCGAGCCATCGGCATTGTATCGGACAATGGCGGCCCGGCGGGGATCCTTCTCGACGCAAACGTTGCAGGAGGAGCCCACTGAAACATAGAGCTTGCCATCCGGGCCGAAAACAATCGTGCGGGTGAAGTGGCCCCGCC
>JACOUJ010000244.1 GCA_016177865.1 Candidatus Rokuibacteriota bacterium | reverse complement strand
GGCTTGCCCGCCACGTCGAGTCCGGCCTTCTTCGGTGGGCCCGTCACCGTGACAACCCGCGCGGGCTGACGATCGGCAAGACCCGTGACAACGATCGCGAGACGCCGGGGCGTGGCGAATATGCGGGGAGGCTCGAAGTCGAGCCTCGCCTCCTCCAGCAGCCGCGCCGGAATTTCTTCGAGCGCGGGCAGCACGGCCGACATCTCCGAGGGGGGCAGCTCCTCAGTCCCGAGCTCGAACAACAGGGTGTGCGTCACTGACGGGTTCTCTCCTTGAGGAGCGGGTATCCGAGCGCCTCGCGCTGCCTGAGATAGCCTTCGGCGACCTGGCGGGCGAGGGTGCGGACCCGCCCGAGGTATGAGGTCCGCTCCGTGACACTGATCGCGCCCCGCGCGTCGAGGATATTAAAAAGATGGGAGCACTTGAGGCAGTAGTCGTAGGCGGGCCGGATCAACTCCTGCCCGAGGAGACGTTTCGCTTCCTCTTCGTAGATCTCGAACAAGCGGAAATGCACATCCTTGTCGGCCACGTCAAAGTTGAACCGCGAGAACTCGACCTCGTCCTGGTGATGGATGTGGCCGTAGGTGACGCCATCGGCCCAGTGGAGGTCGAAGACCGATTCCACCCCTTGGAGGTACATGGCGATCCGCTCGAGTCCGTAGGTGATCTCGCCGGAGATCGGCTTGAGGTCGATGCCGCCCGCCTGCTGGAAGTATGTAAACTGGGTGATCTCCATCCCGTCAAGCCAGACCTCCCAGCCGAGGCCCCAGGCGCCGAGCGTCGGTGACTCCCAGTCGTCCTCAACGAATCGGATGTCGTGATGGAGGGGGTCAATTCCGAGGGCCTTGAGGCTGCTCAGGTATATCTCCTGAATGTCGGGCGGGGATGGCTTCAAGATTACCTGAAACTGATAGTAGTGCTGAAGGCGGTTCGGATTCTCACCGTAGCGGCCGTCCGTCGGGCGACGGGACGGCTCCACATAGGCCACGTTCCATGGCTCAGGGCCTAGCACCCTGAGGAAAGTGGCAGGATTCATTGTCCCCGCTCCCACCTCGAGGTCGTAGGGTTGCTGGATGAGACACCCTGCCTCGGCCCAGAAGGTTTGGAGCTTCAAGATGACGTCCTGAAAGTTCATGGGGCTTCCGCGGTGGCGCCAACCTGGGCGGGATCTCCGATGTTCGCCAGGAAGCGGAGGGACCGAGACGGCTGGCCCACGAGATAGGTGACGTACTCCTGCACAACGGCTTGAAGCTCATCGCGTTGAGCCGGGGCGAGACGGCATCGCTCTCCGCCCTCCCACGGGAGTTGCTGCAGCCGTTGGAGGCCGGTGACCGCCGGCCCACTGAGGGTGACGCCGCGTTTTGCGTCGCCACATCGCCGGCACAGGACTCCGCCACGGGCCGAGTCAAACTGCACCGGGGCCAGCGGGGAGCGTCGACAGTCGAGGCAGCGAGTGACTTGGGGGCGATGGCCCAAGAGGTCGAGGAGGCGAAGGACGTAGAGAAGCGGGATTCGGGCCGGATCGCCACCCTGGGCGAGGCGGCGGAGACCTTGAACGAGCAGGGTGAACAGCGCCGGAGAGGGGTCGCGGTCAGGTGTCAGGTGACTCAGGCACTCCACCATCCAGGCCCCGCACCCCAGCCGCTCGAGATCTTCCCTGAGGGCCTGGTGATGACGAAGGACATCGAAGCTGTTGATCCGGACCAGCTCCGCCGTCTCCTTTTCGAAGAAGACGAGGGTCCCATAGGTAAAGAGCTCCAGGGCGCCGCCGAAGCGCGAACGGGGACGGCGGGCCGCCTTGGCCACGCCGCGGAGCTTTCCGTGGGCGCGGGTGTAGAAGGCGACGATCCGGTCGCTCTCTCCGAGCGCCCAACTCCCGATCACAATCGACTCAGTCTTCTGCAATCCCATAGTGAATGCGGGGCCTGTCACGGCGGGAGGTCCGTTTCACGCCTTCGTCTCCCGCTACGAGGTCAGCATATAGCCGAATTCGCGGAGGGCGCGCTCATCACGCCGCCAGTTGTGTCGGACCTGCACCCACAGATCAAGAAACACCTTGACGCCAAAGAAGCCCTCCAGGGCCTGTCGCGCGTGCTGGCCGATCTTCTTCAGCATCTTCCCCCCTTGCCCAATGACAATGGCCTTCTGAGACTCTTGTTCCACAAAAATCCTCGCCCGGATGTAGAGCATTCCTCCGTCCCGGTCCTGCACGTCCTGCACCTGAACGGCGCAGGCGTAGGGGATTTCCTGATAGGTCAGGTGAAAGAGCTGCTCGCGAATCACTTCGGCGATGAAGAAGGTCTCTGGCTGATCGGTGGTGCTTTCTTTGGGATAGTAGGCAGGGCTTGGAGGGAGCCGAGACACGAGCAGCTCCAGGAGCCGATCAAGGTTATCCCCGTCCGTCGCCGAGATCGGAATCAACTCCGTGAACGGGTGCCGGGAGCTGTAGGCCTCGAGGAGTGGAAGGAGATGGGTCTTATCCCTGACAAGATCCGCCTTGTTGAGACAAAGAAAGACGGGACATGTGAGGACTCGGAGTGGTTCCAGGGCTCTCTCATCGAGAAGCGCAGGGTTCTCCGTCGCCTCCGCGACGAAGAGGATACTGTCCACAGCCTCCATGGCCCGCTCCGCGGTCTTCACCATATACTCGCCTAGCTTTCCTTTTGGCTCATGAAGACCGGGGGTGTCAATGAAGACAATCTGAGCCTGAGGGAGATGTTTGATCCCGACGATCCGCGTGCGAGTGGTTTGCGGGCGCGGGGAGACGACGGCCACCTTCTGGCCGAGGAGGGCATTCAGTAGGGTGGACTTCCCCACGTTGGGCCGACCGACGATCGTGACGAAGCCCGCGCGGTGATTCGCGGCCACGGACGGCGCATCAGACACCACGCGAATAGACCCGGTCACGCCGGACCCACCCGAAGCGAGGGACTCGGGCGGGCGTAGATTCGCCCCAAGATCGCCATTTCCCGTTCGTGCATGAGACGGGCTTCGAGTGGGTCCTGGTCATCGTACCCTACCAAATGGAGGAGGCCGTGGGTAATCAGGAGGTCCAGCTCCTCGTGAAGCGAGTGACCGTGCTCTCGGGCCTGACGCTTGGCCGTCTCGACCGAGACAATGACCTCGCCCAGGAGGGGGGCCGGCAGACTCGCCGAGAGACTCGGTGACCCCTCCATCGAAAAAGCAAGGACGTCGGTGGCCAGGCTTTTCCCGAGGTAGCGGTGGTTCAGTCGCCGAATGGTTCGGTCGCCCACCAAGGTGAGACTCACACCGTGCCGGGGACGGCCGAGCGACTTTAGGATTGTCATGACAGTCCGTCGCAGGCGGGGTCGCTCCACTTTCAGCGGGGCGTGGGTATCGCCGATCTCTATTCTGTGGCTTCGCCGCAGGGCGTGCTCACTTCCCTTGAGGGGGCGCCCTCCCCTCCCTCGCCTGGCCGTACCCTTCATAGGCCTTGATGATCTCCGAGACCAACTCATGGCGAACAACGTCCTTTTCGGTGAAATACACGAAACGAATCCCCTCGATCCCTTT
>JACOUJ010000263.1 GCA_016177865.1 Candidatus Rokuibacteriota bacterium | reverse complement strand
ATGGAGAAGTTAAACGCGGCGACCGGCCTCGCGCTGTCCAGCGAGGCGTACGACACCGTCGGCGGGTGGGCGCCCGACCTGTTCGGCCGGATCCCCCGTCGGGGGGAGCGGATCGAAACCGCCGAGGCCACGATGACGGTGGAAAAGGTCGAGCGGACGCGGGTTGTCGAGGTGCTCGTGACCCTCCGAAGCCCCAAGTCCGACGAGACATCGGCATGATGTTCGTCTGGGTGATCCTCATCTGCCTCCTGCTTACCGCCTTCTTCTCGGCGGCTGAAATGGCCTTTGTCGCGGCCAACCGGCTGAAGCTCCGCCATATGGCCGAAGGCGGCCACCGGGTTGCGGCGCGCTACCTCGAGGCCTTCGCGAGCCCGGAGCAGTTTCTGTCGGCCGCGATGATGGGAGTCACGATCGCCCACATCGTCGCCTCATCTGTGGCGTCATGGGCGCTTCTCCCCTCTCTCGGAGCGATGGCGGCCCTGGTGGTCACCCTCGTCCTGACCCCGATCATGCTCGTCCTCGGGGAGGTGATCCCCAAGGCGATCGCCCAACATTGGGCCACAGGTCTGATCCTCCGCCTCTACCGCCCCCTCACCTGGGCGGCGCGGTTTCTTGGGCCTCTGACATGGGCCGCGAGCAAAATCGTAGAAGGGACCCTGGCGCTTACGGGTCAGTCCCGCGATCACGTCCGGCAGTTCGTCTCCAGGGAGGAGCTGAAGCTTGTGCTCCAGATGAACCCGGAAGAATCGGATGTGACCACCCAAGAGGCGGAGATGATCGACAAGATCTTCGATCTTGGAGAGACCACGGTCCGCGAAGTCATGGTCCCTCTGGTGGACGTGGCCGCCATCCCAATCGAGGCCTCCGTAGAGGAGGCCATTGCCACAATCCGTGAGCGCGGGTTCTCCCGGCTCCCGGTCTATGAAGAGCGGATCGACCACATCGCCGGGGTGGTGACGGCGATGGATCTCTTCCGACGGGGGGCGGAGGCCTCCACTCTTTCAGATCTGATGCGGCCGGCAACCTACGTCCCCGAGACCAAAAGGATTGACGACCTCCTGCGCGAGATGCAGAAGGCCCGGATTCAACTGGCGGTCGTCGTGGATGAATATGGAGGGAGCGTGGGGATTGCCACCCTGGAGGACATTATCGAGGAGATCGTCGGTGAGATCCAGGACGAGCATGACCGGCGCCCCACTACCCTGGAGCCGCTCCCCGACGGGAGTTACTTGGCGGCGGGGCGCACGACGGTGGAGGCGATCAACGAGGAACTCGACTGGAACCTGCCCAAAGGAGAATACGAGACCCTGGGTGGGCTCATCCTCTCGTCCCTCCATCGGATCCCGGTCAGAGGGGAAGAGGTCACGATCGGGGGCCACCACCTCACGGTGGTCGAGGCCGACGAGCGCCGGATCGTCAAGGTCAGGCTCAGCCCGCGTAGGTACGCGAGAGGGGAGAACCGCAGCTCCATTACTGGACGCGAACGCTAAAGGTCCGGGAGGAGAAATTCCCGCCTGCGTCGCCGATCGAAATCTTGACCCGATGATTGCCTGCGGGAAACTGCGCGTTCTGAAGCTTGATCCCTTCCTTCGTGGCATACGGTCGGATCCGCCCCGTGATATCGATCCCCCAGAGCTTCACATACTCAACGTTGAGCGTCGCGAGCTCCACCGGGCCGGTCCGTGGAATAAACCGGACATCGATCTCCAGGGGACCGGCATATATCCCCCCATCCTTCGGACGGATCAAGGAGATCTCCGGACCTTTGGCGGACACTCCCTCCTTGGGGGACGAGAATTGTCGGAAGGTATCAAAGAGGCCCCGCTGCTTGAGGAAGTCCTCGTACGGTGAAGGCTTGGCATCGGGAAGGCGAGCCTCTTTGTCTGTCACCAGGATCACCGGCTGGCCCTCTCCCCACGCGGAGGGCGCGAGGAGGAGAGCTAAAAAGAGAAGAATACTGACACTCATCAGGAGTCCCTCCTTCGTCTGCAAGCTACACGTGAGACGACAGGACCGAAGGGATTATTCGAAGCGAAGTTCCTTAGGCGGGGGATCCGGCCTTGGCCTTTTCACCCTTGGCCTTCTTTTTCTTCTCCACCTGCGGGCGATCCACAAGCTCGAGAATTGCCAGATCTGCCCCATCCCCCGCCCGGCGCCCCGCCTTGACCACGCGGGTATAGCCCCCGCGCCGATCGGCATAACGGGCTGCGATCGTATCAAACAACCGCTTGACGACCGCGGGTTCAGGAACCAGCCGGAGGACCTGACGTCGGGCGTGAAGGTCGTCGCGCTTGGCCAGGGTGATCATCCGCTCCGCCAACGGACGCAAGGCCTTGGCCTTGGGAACCGTGGTCACAATCCGCTCATGCTGGAAGAGGGCGGTCAGGAGATTTCGGAAGAGGGCCCAGCGGTGGGCCGTCACTCGACCGAGCTTCCGCCCCGCCTTTCGGTGTCTCATCGCGACTCATCCTCGTCGGCTCGGGGGATCATGGAAGGGTCCAGTCTCATCCCCAACGAGAGCCCCAGGCCAGTGAGGACCTCTTTAATCTCGCCGAGAGACTTCTTTCCGAAGTTTTTGGTCTTCAGAAGCTCAGATTCGGTCCTCTGGACCAGATCGGCGACCGTCTCGATGTGGGCGCTTTGGAGGCATTTGGAGGACCGGGACGAAAGCTCGAGCTCCTCGACGCTCTTCTTGAGGTGCTCGCCGAGCTCCGAGGCGGCCAGAGACTCGGGTTCCTCTTCCTCCTCTTCCCCACCCATCGAGGTGAAGAGATCGAAGTGGCTTCGCAACGTCTCCGCCGCCTGGCTGAGGGCATCGTCCGGACTGATCGCGCCGCTCGTCCAGATCTCCACCACGAGCTTCTCGTAGTCGATGACCTGACCAAGGCGCGACATCTCCACATTGTAGTTCACCCGCTGGATCGGGGAGAACGCCGCGTCCAGCGAGATGGCCCCGGAGGGAAGTCCGTCCTGATTCTTTTCGGCGGCGATGTAGCCCAGACCGATCTGAACCCCCAACTCCATCTTGAGCCGGCCGCCCTTGTCAAGGGTGACGAGCGGAAGTTCCGGGTTGAGAACGACGATGTCCGCGCCGGTCGTGATGTCCCCAGCGGTCACTTCACGAGGCCCGCGGACGTCCAGCTCGAGAAGGCGCGGGGCCTCACCCTGAACCTTCAAGAGAACCTTTTTGAGGTTCAGGAGCACGTCCACGAGATCCTCCTTCACGCTCGGGAGGTGCGAGAATTCATGGGTGGCCCCCTCAACTTTGACCCAGCGAATGGCCGCCCCTGGCACGGAGGAGAGCAGCACGCGGCGGAGGGCGTTCCCCACCGTCAGGGCATAGCCCTTCTCGAAGGGTTCAGCAACAAGCCGGCCATACCGTGAGGAAAGGAGTTCCCACTCGATCTTCTTTGGACGCTGAAGGGCCAGTCTCGCCATTTCACCCTGCCTTATTTGGAGTACAACTCAACAACGAGCTGTTCCTGGACCGGGATCTGGATATCCTCCCGAAGCGGGAGCCCACGGACGAGACCGCGCTTGGCCGGCGCATCGAGATCGAGCCAGGGGGGAACCTGTCCTCGGCCGGCTCCCACATTTTCGGCCACTCGCTCCTGAAGAGAACTCGTGGATCGGAGCGCGATCACGTCACCCACCTTGACCCTGAACGAGGGGATGTTCACCTTCCGGCCACTCACATCAATGTGACCCTGGGTGACCATCATCCGGGCCTCCTTTCGGGAGGCCGCAAAGCCCAGCCGGTAGATCACGTTGTCGAGCCGGCGCTCCAGCAGCTTGAGGAGGTTCTCGCCGGTGATCCCACGTTCCCGGTCGGCCCGCGCAAAAGTATTGCGGAACTGGCGCTCCAAGAGGCCGTAGATCCGCTTCGCCTTCTGCTTCTCCCGAAGCTGCAGGCCGTACGGTGAAACCTTCGTCCGGGAAAGGCCGTGCTCCCCGGGGACGTAGTTCCGACGCTCGATCGCGCACTTGTCTGTGAAACATCGCGATCCCTTGAGGAAGAGCTTGATCCCCTCTCTCCGGCAGAGCCGGCAGACTGCGTCACGGTATCGTGCCATCTTCCCTCCTGACTAGACCCGGCGCCGTTTGGGAGGTCGGCACCCGTTGTGGGGGATGGCCGTCACGTCCTTGATGGCGGTCACCTCTAACCCTACGGCCTGAAGCGAGCGGATGGCAGCCTCGCGGCCGGCCCCCGGTCCCTTCACGTTGACCTCCACCTGCCGAAGCCCCAAATCCATCGCCTTCCGAGCGGCCCCCTCGGCCGCCATCTGGGCGGCGAAGGGGGTGCTCTTCCGCGCCCCTTTGAACCCCACGCTTCCGGCGCTCGCCCAGGTGATGACGTTTCCCATCTTGTCCGTAATGGTCACGATGGTGTTGTTGAACGTCGCCTGGATGTGAGCGACCCCTGACCGGACCTCT
>JACOUJ010000262.1 GCA_016177865.1 Candidatus Rokuibacteriota bacterium | reverse complement strand
CCCATGACAGAACCGTCTCAAGCCTTCTGGGAGGATCTCCCGCGACAGGTTTTGACGGAGGTCCGCGCCGTTCAACGCCGCTACTCGTGGGCGCTCTCAGCCCTGGCCGCGGCGGCCCTCGTGCTCCTCACGATCATCCCGGCCGACCGAGTGCGATGGTCAGTTCGATCCTTCGAGGCGTGGTCGCCGGGGCTGGCGGCCACGGAGTCCTGGCTCGATCCGTTCGAAGGGGTGCGGTCTGCCGAGGAGGCCGCGTTGCTGGTGCACTCGGTGGCAGTCGCCTCCGATCTCGGTCCTCAGGTCATTCAGCGATTGATTCAGGTGACGGAGGAGGAGGCGGTTGGCCGGCCTAATGTCGTCGTCTGGAATTTGCTGGATACTCTTGGCCCTCACGAATTGGTGCAGGTCCTCGCCCGCGTGGAGGAAGGAGAAAGACGATGACTCAGCGTCGAAAACGGGGAACGCAATTACGGCTGTTGTGCGTATTCGCGGCACTCCTTGCGGTGGCACCAGGCAGTCTTGCCCTGGCCCAGCCCCCCAACAAGCCGCAGGGGTCCGTTCCAGAACAATTCTACCAGGCGATCGAACGGGCTCGGCGCCAGGTTGAAACGTTGTACGTCCTTCGCCTCTCCGAGGCGCTCGCGCTCAACACCGAGCAATCCGGCCAAGCTGCGGCGGTCATCAGGAAGGCTCAGGAGGCTCGGCGGGGCCTTCTGGAGGAGCGACGCCAAATGTTGCAGGAGCTAAACACCCTCCTTTCGACTGGCGCGCGGGCCGAGCGGATCAAACCCAAGCTCTCCCAGTGGGTTGAGAACGAGGCGCGCCTTGGGCGATGGCGGCAGGGACTCTTTCAGGATCTCACCCGGATCCTCTCCCCGGAGCAGCAAGGGCGCTTCGTCCTCTTCGATGAGAACTTCAACAATGAGATTCGCAACGCAGTCATGGAACTTCGCACCGGTGGGTCTCAGGGAACGAAAGAGTGAAGGGCGAGGATGGCGCTCGGAGATCTCCTGATTGAATCGGGCCTGATCACTCCTTCCCAATGGGACCAGGCCGAGACTGCGGCTCGCCAGGGGTCTCAGGGCCCGATCCAGGCCTTGGCGGCGGCGGGCGTCATTTCGGAGGAGGACGTCCTTCAGACCCTCGGCCAGCGGTTGGGGCTGGAAGTGGTCTCCCTCGCTGAAGGGCCCCCAGGCCCGGCCATCGCCAACACCCTTTCCGTCCGCTTCCTCAGGGAGCATCGCATCTTTCCCTATCAGTTCCAGGACGGAACCCTCACGGTGGCCATGGCTGATCCGACGGACTCAGAGTCCATCGAGGGACTCCGGGTGGCGTTGGGTCTCAGAATCCGTGTCTGCCTGGCCCGGGAGGCGGAGATCCTTCAGGCGATCGAGCGGGCCTATTCGAACCCGGCCACGTCGATGGAGCGAATCATTGACGAGATCAGTCCTGAGGAGGGAGAGGGATTGCTCGCCGGTCTCGACGAGGACGTCGCCCACCTCCGGGAGGTGGCCCAGGAGGCCCCGGTCGTGCGGCTGGTCAACCTGATCATCACCCGGGCGGTCGAAGTCGGCGCGAGCGACATCCACATCGAGCCCTTCGAAGGAAAACTCCGGATCCGGTATCGAATTGACGGGGTCCTCCACGAGACCGACGCCCCTCCCGTCAGACTCCAGGCGGCGATCGCCTCTCGCGTCAAGCTCATGGCGAAGATGAACATCGCGGAGCGGCGCCTTCCCCAGGATGGGCGGATCAAGCTCAAGGTCTTGAACCGGGCGATTGACCTTCGCGTGTCCACGATCCCCACCATTTACGGGGAGAGCGTGGTCATGCGGATCCTCGATCGCGAGAGCGTCTTTCTCACCCTGGATCGCCTCGGGTTTCCAGAGCGGGAGCAGCGCCAGTTCGAGCGCCGCATGCAGCGTCCGTACGGCATCATCCTGGTCACGGGGCCCACGGGAAGTGGGAAGACCACCACCCTGTACGCGTCTCTCGACAAGATCAATTCCCCCGACCGGAAGATCATCACGATTGAGGACCCGGTCGAGTACCAGCTCAACGGGGTCAATCAGATCCAGGTCAAGCCCAAAATCGGCCTCACCTTTGCCAACGGCCTCCGGCATATTGTCCGGCAGGACCCGGACGTGATTCTGGTGGGGGAGATCCGCGACGGGGAGACGGCTGACATCGCGATCCACGCGGCGCTCACCGGACATCTGGTATTCTCCACGCTCCACACCAACGACGCAGCCGGGGCGGTGACGCGGCTTCAGGATATGGGGATCGAGAGCTACCTCATCGCGTCGTCGGTGCTCGGCATCCTGGCCCAACGCCTCGTGCGCCTCGTCTGCCGCGAGTGCCGGGAGCCCTTCCCGGTGGATGGGGAGATCCGGCGGGAGATCGCTCAGAACGGGGACGATCTTGAGACGTACCGAGGGCGCGGGTGCGAGGCTTGCAACTACACCGGGTACCGAGGGCGGACCGGCATCTACGAGTTCCTGATTGTGGATGAGGAGGTCCGCCGCCTTGTGCTGCAGAAGACGAGCGCCCAAGTCATCAAACAGGCCGCGGTGGCAACCGGGATGCGGACCCTCCGGGAAGACGGGTGGGAGAAGGTCCAGCGCGGGATCACGAGTGTCTCCGAAGTTCTTCGGGTGACTCAAGAGGAGACGGAAGTGGAGACAGCGGTGCCCCACGAGGAGGTGTCACGGCCGATTCCGCTGACCCCCGGGGCCGCCGCACGGATGACCGAACCGTGAGCGGCCGGATTTGATGCCGCGCTTTGGCTACCGCGCCGTCAATGGCGCCGGCAGGGTGGTGGCTGGCGAAATGGAGGCTCCAGATCGCCAGGGACTGCT
>JACOUJ010000261.1 GCA_016177865.1 Candidatus Rokuibacteriota bacterium | reverse complement strand
TCCACCACCGACGGGATCTCTCGCGGACTGAATGTGTGGAGGTCTAAGTGATCCTCGATCGGAAGGGGGACGGGGTCGGCGACTACCACGGAATCGCCAACGGAGATGCGACCGCCGTGGAATACGCGGGCCAGCATCCCGCGCCTCCCATCGAGGAGCTCACGAAGCCCGGGGCGGACCTCTTCCAAACGGCGGCAGGGCTCGCATTCTTCGGTCAACTCAAGGACGGCCTCGCCGAGACGGAGGCGGGTTCCTACCGGACACCCCATGAGGGGAAATCCTTCGATGAGAATGTTTTCCCTGGCACTTCCTGGCGGGAGGTCAAGGTCCCGCAGCACCTCGGCCTCAAACAAGAGGACCTGACGGCGCGACCTCGGCTTCGCGTAGCGGTCTCCCTCCAGTCCGTGATCCTCGATGGCGCGGACCTCCGGGAGCGCGGACATCTCCCCTTTGTGCTTCGCGGCCATGTGGAGAGCCACCACCCTCCCGGTCACTCGCCTGCCTCCGGATGGGGACGGCGCTGGTGCCACTGGGTGGCCTGCTCGTAGGCGTGCCCGGCGCGAAGGACGGTCGCCTCTTCAAACGGGCGTCCAACGAGCTGGAGCCCGACCGGAAGACCGGTCAGAGTGAACCCACAGGGAACCGAAAGGGCCGGATACCCCACGAGATTGACGGGGCGCGTCAATCGTGTCAGCGCGTTTCGAACGGAGTCCACCGTGCCGCCGAATGTGACCGTGTCCTCGCCGAGCCTCGGCGCCGGCACGGGCTCTGTTGGAATGGCCAACAGATCCACCTCCTGGAAGGCCTCTCGGAACTCATCGAGCGCTCCCGCTCGGATCCGCTGGGCTTTGAGATATTCTGACGCGAGGATCTGCTCCCCTGCCATGAGCCGTCCCCGAATCTCGGCGCCATAATCGGCGGCGCGACTCTTCAAGGCCGATTCGTGACAGAGAAAGGCCTCCGCGGAGATGATGGTGACGGCGGCCGCTCCGGCAGGACCGAAGGTGGGGAGACGGACAGACTTGAGGCGGGCACCGAGGCGTTTGAGATCACCGAGCGCCGCGCTTGTCAGCTTCGCCACTTCCGGGTCAAGTGCCCTAAAGAAATCATCCTGAGGCACGCCGACTCGGAGCCCGCGGGCGTGAGGCATCAAGGCCCGGAGGTAATGAGGAACCCGCTCTCTGTGCGTGCTAGGGTCCCGAGAATCGGCGCCGGCAATCACCTGGAGACACAGGGCCGCATCGGCCACAGTCCGGCTCAGCGGGCCTGCGTGGTCCATCGACCAAGCGAGGGGAAGGAGACCGTATCGGCTCACGCGCCCGTATGTGGGTTTCAGCCCTACCACTCCGCACAGGCTCGCCGGGATCCGGATCGAGCCGCCGGTGTCGCTTCCAAAGGCGGCAGCGGCGAGGCCCGTGGCCACGGCCACCCCGGCCCCCGAGGACGACCCCCCCGGGAGGCGGGAAGGATCCCAGGGATTTACGGGAGTTCCATAATGGGGATTCGTCCCCTCAGGACCGAAGGCAAACTCATGCATATTGAGCTTGCCGAGAATGACCGCCCCCGCGGCCCGGAGTCGGGTCACGACGGTTGCGTCGTATTCCGGCACCCAGTCGGCCAAGAGTTTCGAGCCGGCCGTCGTGCGAACTCCCTTGGTGAGATAGAGATCCTTCAAGGCCACCGGCACCCCATGAAGGGGGCCAAGGTTTCGACCCCGCCTCAGCGCCTGCTCGGCCGCCCGCGCTTCCCGAAGGGCGCGGTCCCCCGCCACGGTGATGAAGCATTTCAACCGGCCGTCAAACCGCTCGATGCGCTCCAGGGCGGCCTGCGTCGCCTCTACCGGCGAGAGGACTCTTCGCCGGAGGAGCCTCGTCAATTCATTCACTGAGAGGAACGCGAGGTCGTTGGAGTATCTGCTCATCGGCCCGAGCGCGCGCTCGTGGAGAGCCCGAGGCCCAGCAGAAGAACAGAAGACCAGCGAGTCCGCCACATGGCCGGACCGTACCACAGGGCCGGAAGACGGGTCAAGGTGACAATCCTTCACGTGAGACGGGTAAGGTCAAGAGCGAATACTGATATGATAGGGAGGTCATGCCGCTCGTTTCCGTGACCTTCGAGCCGGGCGGGACCGTCGTGCCGACGCCGCCCGGCACCTCCCTCCTCAAGGCCGCGCAGACAGCGGGAATTAAGATCACCTCCACGTGCGGCGGCCGTGGTCGCTGCACCTCCTGCCGGATCAAGTTCGTCTCGGGCCCCATTCCCCCTCCGACTATCATGGATGAGCTTCAGCTCGGCGACGACTTGGTCCGGGAGGGGTTCCGACTCTCCTGCCAGACCGTGGCTGCTGAGCCAGTGACAGTTCAAGTCGCCCCGCCTCTGACCGAGGAGGCCTTCCAGATTCTGGGGGCCGAGCAGGGCATCGCCGCCCAGCGGATTGTCATCGACGCCGGGGTGACAAAGCGCTCGGTCACTGTCGCCCTCCCCCGGGAGGAGCACCACCAGACCTCCGATGCGGAGGAGCTCGCAAAAGCCGCGGGGCTCCACGCGCCCGCTCTTCCTCTGGAGCTGCTTCGAAACCTTCCTGCTATCCTCCGTGAGACGAAGGGCGAGG